>JBDGTN010000020.1:0-484 GCA_042216835.1 Halococcoides sp. | reverse complement strand
ATCGACCGTCGTCGATCCGCCGACGCCGATCGACGAACTGCCGAGTTTGGGCGACGCCGTCGGCCCCTCACCGGTGCCAACCGTCAGATCCGACGAGGCGCCCGTCACGCCCAGTGCCGATCCGTCCTCGGCCTGGAACTGCGTGATCGAGGTCGACACCGTCGCCGATCCCTGACTGTCGCCGACCAGCGTCAGCGACGCCAGTGTCAGGTTCGTCTCGCCGCCGGTCACGTTGTTGGGTCCGTCACTCGCCTTGATGTGGATCGAGGATCCATCAGACGACAGCGTGAAGCTGTTCACGTCCGCGAACGCCGGCGGGAACGACACTGCCGCCTGCCGCCCGCCGTCGCTGATCGACGCGCCACCGCTCACGCTCACGTCGAGTTCGTATCCCGACAGGCCGGAGGAGGGCACCTCGCTCAGCACGATATCGACCGTCGTCGATCCGCCGACGCCGATCGACGAACTGCCGAGTTTGGGCGAC
>JBDGTN010000087.1:0-12758 GCA_042216835.1 Halococcoides sp. | reverse complement strand
ATCGGCGTCCCCCAGTAGCGCTGGCGGCTGATCAGCCAGTCCCGCAGTCGATACCGCTCGGCGGCTTCGGCCGCCGCGAGGTCCGCTTGCAGGCGGTCGCTGGCCGTCGCGCTGTCCGTTCCGGCGACGCTGTCGGGAGCCTGGACCACACCGGGGTCGGTCATCGGACGGTCGGCCGACGAGTCGCCAGTCGAGTCGTCGACTGATTCGTTCTCGGAGCCGTCGGACTCGTCCGTTCGTTCGACCACCACCTCCATCGGGCGGTCGTGGGCCTCGGCGAACGCGTGGGCCTGCTCGTCGTGGGCGGGGACGCCCATCACCGCGCCCGTGCCCACGTCGCCGAGGACGTACGCTGCGACGTAGACCGGCAGTTGATCGCCAGTCGCGGGGTTCTCGACGACGACCGGCGTCTCGACGCCGGCCGACGGGCCCGCACCGGGTGCGAGATCGGCGATCGCTTCGGCGATCGCATCGTCGCGCTCGGCGAGCGTCCGGGCGAGATCGTGATCCGGACTGACGGCCACGAAGGTCGCGCCGGCGATCGTATCCAGCCGGCGAGTAAACACCTCGATGGAGTCGGCAGGGCCCTCCCGGACGGGGAATTCGACGCGCGTGCCCTCCCGACGGCCGATCCACTCGCGCTGGGCCGCCCGGACGCCGTCGGCCCACCCGTCGAGGTCGTCCAGGCCCGCGAGCAGTTCGTCGGCGTACTCGGTAATGCGAACGAACCACTGATCGAGCGTGCGCGTTCGGACCGGCGTCGAACACCGCCAGCACGTGCCGCTGCCGCCGTCGGGGTCGACCGCCGACCCGCCGACGACCTGGGCGTCCGCGAGGACGGTCTCGCACTCGGGACACCAGTTGACTGGCGCACCCTCGTACGTGAGGAGGCCGGCCTCGTGCAACTGCCGGAACAGCCACTGATTCCACCGGTAGTAGTCGGGATCGGCCGTGCGAATCTCGCGATCCCAGTCGAAGCCAAAGCCCAGCGTCTCCATCTCCTCGCGCATGCGCTGGATGCAGGCATCCGTCCAGGACGCGGGATCGGTGCCGCGCTCGCGAGCGGCGTTCTCGGCGGGCAGGCCGAAGGCGTCCCACCCCATCGGGTGGACCACGTCGCGCCCACGCATGCGCTCGAAGCGCGCGATGGCGTCCGTGATCGCGTAGTTGCGAACGTGGCCCATGTGGAGTCGCCCCGATGGATAGGGAAACATTCCGAGCACGTAGACGGGGTCTGTGGGGTCTCGGCAGGAATACACCTCCTCGCGATCCCACGCCCACTGCCAGTACTCGACGACGTTGCCGTGATCGTACGTATCGGATCGTTCCATGGGCGGGCCTCGATTCGGCCGCCATTGGAGCGGCCCCACCAAAAGGAATCCGACCGCCACCAGGAGTTTCACCGACGAGTGCGATAGGCGGCCATGGCCACCTCCGAGCGATCGTCGATCGTCGACGCGCCCTTCGAGGACGTGTGGGCGTTTCACAGCACGCTCGAGGGGTTAGAAGCGCTCACGCCCGACTGGGTCGGCCTCCGGGTCGAGTCGGTCCGGGGCCCCGAGGGTGACGCGATCGACGACCTCGTGGCGGGCACGACGGCGACCATCTCGGTCCGGCCGCTCGGGATCGGCCCGCGCCAGCGCGTCGACACCCACATCGTCGAGCGCGAGCGCGACGACGACTCGGGGTACTTTATCGACGAGTTCGCGGGCGGTCCGTTCGCAGACTGGCGACACACCCACCAGTTCGAGGCCGTCGAGGGCGGCACGCAGATTACCGATCACGTGGAGTACGCGCTGCGGGGCGGCGCAGTCGGGCGAATCCTCTCGCCGCTCGCGATCGTCGGATTCGTTCCCGCGTTTCGTGATCGGCACCGCCGGACGGCCACACACCTGGAGTGACTGGGCCGAACTCGATCAGCGATCGACGATCGGCGTCGACCGGTAGAGGACCCAGTCCCAGCCCCACTCGAACGGGCGTCGAGGACCGAGTCCAGGCGGGCGCGCCACCGCGGTCTCGCCGACCGATCGGATCGTGACCCGGTACTGTCGGGGCTGTTCGTCACCGTCCGCGACGCTGAAACGGACACGCTCGATCGCGCCGGCCTGTCGATCGACGACGACCGTCGCCGATCCACGGGTGGGCTCGACGGTCAACAACACGTCGTAGACCGGGTCGAGCGTATCGAGAACCGACGCGGATTCGATCCGCACGACGATCGTACTCTCGTTTGCCGACACGATTCGGCCGGATCCCCCGGCGAGTGCGTCACTCGGCGTGATTCCCAGCGCGTAATCGTTGTAGAACGCCGGTGTGGGCTCGACCTCCCAGAGCCCTCCGGTGGCGTGCGAGAGGTCGGGGTCGTATCGCGCCGCCGCGTCCTGACTCGCGAGACCGCCTTCGCCCGCATAGGTCGTTTCCGCCTCACCATCGACTCGCCTGGTTTCGAGGACGGCCGGTCGATCGAAATCGATCACCGTTCGACTGGTAACGCGAGCCTCGCCGGTCAAATTCTCCCAGATGATCCGTCTGTCGACCCCTCGCGTATTGTTCACTGCGACGTGATAGGCCGTAGCGGGGTCCTCCGGAAGCGGTTCCATCCGGTGAGGGTCGGCCCCCGGATCGGCGATTCTGATCGCCGCGGCCCCGATCACTGCCGACATCACCACGAGACCCACGACGGCAACAGTCCGCCACGGGACCGCCGACGGTGAGGACACGGCCGGCCGAAGCGAGGTCTCGGCGAGCCACCAGCGTCCGACCCCGACCACCGTCGCGACGACAGCCACGACGGCGATTCCCACGGCGGGAAACAGCCACCAGAGCGCTGGCTGGACGCTCTCGATGGGTCGAACGCCATAGGGCGGAAGGGCTTTGCCGATGGCTATCGTGACGACGAGGACCGCACCCAGACCGCCGACTCCGAGCGCCCCGCTGGCGAGCGCAATGCCCGGACGATGGCGAAGCGCACGCAGACTCCGCCAGCAGGCGACGACAGCGCCCTCGTCCTCGCGAGCGAGAAGATCCATCTGACTCAGTCCGACAAGGACCACGAGGACACTCCCCCCGGCGACCACGGCATAGATCAGCGGAACCGCTCGCAGCGGCGGAATCCCGAGGAGTGGACTCAGACCGACGACTCGGGCCAGCGTCGCGAGCGTCACGAATGCCACAACGCCACCGACAGCGGTCGCCATCGCACCGAGACCGGCGACCAGGATGAGCCCCAGTCGATCCCAGTAGTGTTGCCGCACGGCCCCCCACGCGATCCGAAGTCCGGAGCGGCCGACCGCACGGTCATCGAGGGAAGCCTCGAACGCGACGAACGTCGGACCGACCAGCAAAACGACGACCGCGAGATGGAGCGGTTCGTTGAAAACGAAGTCCGCCCCGGGCCAGGACGCCTCGCCCAGTCAGATCGCGCCCCAGAGGAGCGCCCCCAGCAGCGCAATCCCCATCCCGATCGCGAGCTGCGTGGCCCCCATCTCGATCCAGTCGGGATCCCCACGTGCAGTGCTCATTGGGCCCGGGACAGTCGCAATTGATGAAAAATGTGCCGGTGTCGACCGTCAAGCTAACGCACTCACCTCGCGGTGATTTCCTCGCAGGTCCCCGGACGGCGATCTACAGGCGGAACAGGCCGAGTGCCTCGGGGTCGTACGGAAATCGAAGATTTCCGTGATGACGAGACGCTTCGCGTCTCGAACCACTTGACCCCGAGGGTGAAGGCCGTACGCTTATTACATAAGCCACCGTATCGACGGGTACAGTTGCGACGTGGGTTAAAGACCTTAATCCGAAGCAACTGCCGGCAGTTGCGAGGAAATGCGACACCTCTCAACACCCTGCTACGGCAGGTGAGACGGGTGTTGTCGGGCGGGGTGGAGCCGCCGACCCTCACGGACGCACCGGGCGTTCGGGTGTGAATTCCAGCCGACCCATCTCGGGAAGGTCGAGGGGAATTAAATTCGCCTGCGACGGCACGGCCCATTTTGGGGCGTGTGGTCAAGACGGTGAAGCCGCGGGGCTTGTCCCCGCGGTACTTCACTCGACAATCTCGCCTTCGATCAATCCATATCGCTCCACGTCGCGATACTCGCCGCGGACGAAGGCGTGTTCCCGAAACGTTCCCTCGTGAGTGAATCCGACCCCGTCGAGCAGCTGTTTCGAGGCCGGATTCGTCTCGTAGACGTTCGCGAAGACCTTGTGGAGGCGTCGGTCCTCGAACGCCCACCGACAGACCCGGCGGATGGCGTCGGTGGCATAGCCGTTGCCCTGGGCGTCGGGGCGGAGATACACCCCGAGTTCGGCATGACCCCACACCGGATCGGCGTCGGCCAGAGTGATCACGCCGACTGCGTCGTCGACGCGAATGAGGAAGTGGTGGTCGTTTTCGTCCAGCGTCTCGATCGACTCGCGCTGCTCGGCTTCGGATCTGGGCGCGGAGACGGCCAGCGAGGGCCAGATCTCCGGATCGTTGACCATCGTGACGACGGTCTCGGCGTCCTCGGGTTCGATCGGATGGAGCGTCACGGTCTCGCCGCGCATGAAGACGGGGCCAGGCATGGCGGGACTGGTGGGGGACACCGCGAAAGCGTTTCGGTCAGATTGCGGCCCGGCCCGCCGCTGGCGACGCCGTGAAGACCCCGCGCTCGAACACTCTGTATGACCGACGACGCCGACCGCCGCGAGCGCCTGAAGTGGGTGATCGATCGCCTCCACGCGAACTACCCCGACGCGACGATCTCGCTCGATTTCGACAATCGCCTCGAACTGCTCGTCGCGGTCGTCCTCTCCGCTCAGTGTACCGACGAGCGCGTCAACGAGGTCACGCCCACCCTGTTCGACGCCTTCCGGACGGCCGACGATTACGCCCAGGCCAGCCAGGACACGCTGGCCGACGCGATCTACGGCGTCACCTTTCACAACCAGAAGGCAGGCTACCTCCAGGGCATCGGCGAGCAGTTGCGCGACGACCACGACGGTCGCGTCCCCGACGACATGGACGCCCTGACCGACCTCCCGGGGGTAGGGCGCAAGACCGCGAACGTGGTCCTCCAGCACGGCCACGATACCGTCGAAGGTATCGTCGTCGACACCCACGTCCAGCGTCTGTCGCGTCGACTGGGCCTGGTCGAGGCCGACCGCCCCGAAGCGATCGAGTCCGAACTGATGGACCTCGTCCCCGAATCGGAGTGGCAAGCCCTGACCCACCTGCTGATCAGCCACGGACGGGCGACCTGTACCGCGCGGTCGCCGGACTGTGCGGACTGCGTGCTGGCCGAGCGATGCCCCTCCGATCGGACGACCGCGGACGTGGATCTGGCGAGCGGCGAGGCCTGGTAGTCCGCGAGAGCGGGACTCGCCGGGTCGATCCACACAGTTCCGTCGATCGACACGCTGAAAGCCGACCCCCGCCGAGGGCAGACATGCACACCATCGCGACGATTCCCGGCGACGGGATCGGACAGGAGGTCATGCCCGCCGCACTCGACGTGCTGGAGGCAGTCGAGGCGGACTTCGAGTTCGTCGAGGGCGAGGCCGGCGAAGACGTGAACGACCGCGAGGGCACGCCACTCCCCGAGCGAACGCGCGATCTGGCCCGCGAGGCCGACGCCACCCTCTTCGGCGCGGCGGGCGACCTCGCGGCGGACATCATCCTTCCCCTGCGGGGCGACGTGGGGTCGTTTGCGAACGTCCGTCCCGCGCGGGCCTACCCCGGCGTCGACGCAGTCGCGCCCGAAACGGATCTGACCTTCGTGCGCGAGAATACCCAGGGCGTCTACGCCGGCATCGAGGCCGACGTGACCGCGGACACGAAGACGCTGACACGCGTCGTCACCCGGGAGGCCTCCCGCCAGATCCTCGAATACGGCTTCGAGTACGCCCGCGAGCACGACGCCGAGCGCGTGACGGTCGCGCACAAGGCCAACGTCATGCGAAAAACCGACGGCCTGTTCGTCGAGGTCGCCGAGGAGGTCGCCAGCGAGTACGGCATGGCCTACGACGAGGCGCTGATCGACGCGCTCGCGATGCACTTCGTGATGCGCCCCGAGGAGTACGACGTGATCATCACGCCGAATCTCGCGGGCGACGTACTCAGCGACCTCGCGGCGGGCCTGGTCGGCGGTCTCGGACTCCTCCCGAGTGCGAACGTCGGTGATGAGAACGCACTCTTCGAACCCGTCCACGGGTCGGCTCCGGACATCGCCGGGCAGGGGATCGCAAACCCGACGGCGATGATACTGTCGGCATCGATGCTGCTCGACCACCTCGGCGACGAGGAGTCCGCCGAGAGCGTGGAACGGGCCGTCCTCGAAACGCTCGACGCAGGGCCCCGGACGCCGGACCTGGGGGGCGACGCCTCGACCGACGCGTTCACCGCGGCCGTCGTCGATCGTCTCTGATAGTGATTACTGCGAGTCGTTACCGCCGGGATGATCCCGAACGGTGATAATGGCTGCCAAGCCGGCGTCTTTCGACACCGTCGCTGAAACGGATCGCAGTAATCATTCTGGCGATCGCTGGTCGGACTCATTTTCAGAAAAAGTGCCAATTCGACAGATTGATCCGTCCACGTTCCCGTGATCCGGGCCGATGGACGAGAAGACCGAGTCGTTGCGCGACATCTTTCTCGATGTCGCCGACGACGAGACCGTCGTCGAGTCACAGTCCGAGACCCACGGATCGATCGCCGGGGAGGGCGACCACCGGGAGGAACTGCTCGGCGTCGTCGAGCAGATCGAAACGGCGTTCGACCGATCGATCGGGCACGGCGACGACACCATCGTTCGAGTGATCGAGGGCTTTTTCGCCGGAGACGGCGACGCCGCGATCGCCGCGGATTGCGATATCGACGCCGAAACCGTCTTCGAGACGCGGATGGTGCTGCATTGCTATCGCGACGACGAGATCCCGATCGATCTCGATCGGGTCGCCGATGCGCTCTCGGAAGGCGATCGGGAGACGGCCGCCGACCACCTCGATGTCGATGAAACGACGATCGACCGCGCGGTCAGGATCATCGATGCCCGTCGAGAGGCACGCTCTGTCAGTCATCGGTTCCGGACTCGATTCGAGGATCTGCTCCCCGACGCCGAGATCTCCGAGCAGATGACTGCGTCCGTCAAAGAAGATGGACTGCAAGAGGCCGCCGAAGACATCGAGACCGACGTCTCGCTCTAGGTGTGCCCGGAGGCCGTCCCGACCGCGTCACTGCGATCGGCAACGGGCACCGGCGCACGCACACTTATGGTTACCCCCGTCGAACGAACCCGTATGCGATTTGTTATCGTGGGTGCGGGCCGGGTCGGCCTCCGGACGGCCCGGGCCCTCCGCGAGAGCGGCCACGAGGTGACCCTCGTCGAGGTTGAGGACGGTCGAGTGGATCGAGCACGCGACTTGGACTTCGAGACGGTCGTCGGCGACGGCGCGACCGAAGGCGCGCTCGATCGAGCCGATATCTCCGAGGCGGACGGTCTCGCCGGACTCACGGGCGATCTGAGTACGAACTTCGCGGCCTGTCTGGTCGGCGACCACCACGACTGCCGGACGGTCATGCGGATCGACGAGGACTACCGCGAGTCGATCTACCGAAAGTACGCCAAAGCGGTCGACGAGGTGATCTATCCCGAACGACTCGGTGCGATCGCGGCGAAAAATGCCCTCGTCGGTGGCGACAGTCGTGCGATCGCGGACGTGGCCGAGAATCTCCAGCTCGTGGAATACACCGTCACCGACCGCGCCCCGGTCCGGGGGTACACGATCGACGAACTCGAACTGCCCGCGGACGCTCGCGTCCTGGCCTACGGGTCGGGGACCGCACCGGTCGATCTCCCGGACGACGACGTGACGATTTCGAGCGGTGATTCGCTGGTCGTCCTCGGCGATTTCGACGTTCTGGGTGACGTCCGCCGGCTGATCGTCGGCGAACAGCGCGCATCTGGAGGTGCGTAAGATGGTCATTGCATACAGCATGGTCACAGCCAACACGGGCGAGGCGGACCGGCTCAAAACCGAAATCGAAGCGATCGAGGGCGTGACGGAAGTCCACGTCGTCGCCGGCGATGTCGATCTGATCGCCCGCGTCGAAGTCCAGTCCCCGGCCGCAGTCAAGACCGTCGCGGCCGATCAGATCCAGGGGATCACTGGCGTCGAAGACACACAGACCTACATCGCGATGGACTGATCGACCGGTCGCTCCGATCGATCGAGAGGCCGACGCGCACAGAGAAGTCACCCATCCACTCGATCAGTTGGTGTCGGCAGTTGGGTCGTCACCGTTGCCTCCTGGCGGATCGACACCCTCGACGGCTGCGGACTGTTCGGTTGCCTTCGGCGTGTTGACGTGCCAGCGATCGACCGACTGCTCGTAATCGGCCAGTTGATTCGACACGCGCATCTTCACGTCGTCATCGTTGACGTTGATCTCCAGTGCATAGGTCGGCTCGTCGTCCAGCCGCTGGATATTGGCACTCACGAGTTCGTTGTCGAAATAGTAGGGCGCGACGCGAGTCATGACGTTGCGATAGACGGCGTCTTCGACGCCCCGGATCGCTTTCCGACCGGCGGTATCGGCCGCTCGGCGGACGTGATCGATCGACTCGCCCCACTTGGCGACGACTTCGCGCTGGTCGTCCTCGAGCGATTCGTAGGACTCGGCGAGTCGATCGCCGGCCTCGCGAATGTCCTCGTCGGCAGACTTGCCGGCCTTTTCGCCCGAGCCCTCGGCGATGCTGGCCTGCTCGGCCGTCTTCTCGTTGACATCCTCGGAGAGTCGCTCGTCGGCTTTCGGTCGCCACTCGTCGAACTCCTCGATGAGGTCCGCGTCCAGATCGACCTCCTCGCTGACCTCGCGGAGCGCCTGCGCGATGCGTTCGCCGTGCTCGACGACATCGACCCAGCCGCCGCGCACTTCGAACCCGGACACGCTCTCGTCCATCGGGGAATACAACGGTATCGCGCCTTTTTCCGTTTGCGGCGTCGACAGCACGACGGCTTCGAAAAACATTCACTACTGGCAGCAGTCCGGTCGCCTATGCGCCACTCGGTCCAGAAACTGCTGCTCGTCGGCGGTGTGATCGCCCTGGTCGCCGTCACCGGGTGTGTCCAGGCGTCGGTCAACGCCGACGTCGGCGCCGATGGCATGATCGATCGATACAAGATGAACGTCACCATGAGCGGGGACGTCCACCAACGCCTGGAGTCACGCGCCTCGAGTCAGGGGTACGACTCGGTCGGGCCATACCTCGTCCGGGACCTCAATGACAGCGCTATCGGATCGAAGTCGTTCGCCACGAACCGCCACGGAGATCAGGTCTCGACGATCGTGACGCTTTCGAACGTCGATCCCGCCGGGGTCGAACAGGTCTCGACAACCAAAGAGAACGGTACGCTGACCTACGTCGATCGAACGTTCAAGACGTCAAGCCGGGTGAGTTCGATCTCGAGTGTCCACTACACCCTTGAGATGCCGGGTGAGATCACCGAGGCGTCCACCAACGACGTCGAGGGATCGACCGCGGAGTGGCACCTCGACGAGGGCGAGATCGCGGGGACGGTCATCCGGGCGAAGTCGGAAGTCAGTGGCATCGGCCCGCTCGCCATCATCGTCGGCCTCGTCCTGGTCGGCGGGGTCGTCGGCGGGGGCGCGCTCGCTGGCGGGGCCGTGCTGTACACGCAGGTGCTGGACTGAGTCGAACCCGAAAGCGAGTAGCCCCCGGATCGCCGAGGGCCCGTATGAACGTGCTCGCGATCGCCCGGGACGCCCTGTCGACCGGTCCACTCTGCAACGCCTGTCTCGGTCGCCTTGTTGCCGATCGGAGCCACGGCCTCGCCAATCACGAGCGGGGGCGGGCGCTTCGCCGGACGATCGCGCTCGCCGACGACGAACCGATCGAGACCGATCGCGAGGAGTGCTGGGTCTGCGAGGGAGAAAGTGACCGCTCCAAGACGTTCGCCGAGCGGGCCGCGACGGCGATCACCGCCGACGTCGAGACCTTCCAGGTCGGCACGCGCGTCCCGCCGCTGCTCGAGGAGAACGATCGTCTCCTGCGCGAGGAGGTCGGTCTCGATCCGGAGGCGGGCGAGGCGCTGAAGACCGACCTCAACCGCGAGGTGGGCAAGCGCCTGGGCGAGCGCATCGACGCCGCCGTGGACTTCGAGCGTCCTGACGTGCAGGTTACGCTCGATCTGGCGGACGACTCGGTCGACGTCCAGGTCAACTCGGCGTTCGTCTATGGCCGGTATCGCAAACTCGAACGCGACATTCCCCAGACGCGCTGGCCCTGTTCGGCCTGTGGAGCCTCGGGCCGCCAGCGCGGCAGCGACTGCCCCGAGTGCGGCGGATCGGGCTATCGATACGACCGCAGCGTCGAACAGTTGACAGCACCGGTCGTTCGCGAGGCGATGGACGGCGAGAGTGCGACCTTCCACGGCGCGGGCCGCGAGGACGTCGACGCGCGGATGCTCGGGACGGGCCGGCCGTTCGTGATCGAGGTCGAAGAGCCGACGCGACGGACCGTCGACACCGACACGCTCGTCGACGACATCGCCGACTTCGCCGACGGCGCGGTCGAGGTCAGGGATCTCGCGCTGGCGACCTACGAGATGGTGGCCCGCGTGAAGGAACTCGACGCCTCGAAGACCTACCGGATGGACGTCGAATTCGACGAGCCAGTCGCGAGCGACGACCTCGCGGCGGCACTCGACGCGCTGGCGGGCGCGACGATCGAACAGCGCACGCCCCACCGCGTCGATCACCGGCGGGCCGACACCGTCAGGACGCGGAAGGTCTATGCAGCCGATGGCTCGATGACCGACGATCGCACCGCCGACATCGAGATCCACGGCGCCGGTGGGCTCTACGTCAAGGAACTGGTTTCCAGCGACGAGGGCCGGACCGAGCCATCGCTGGCTGGCGAACTCGGCGTTCCGGCGAGAGTGACCGCCCTCGACGTGCTTGCCGTCGACGGCGAAGACGAGCCCTTTGCCGATCCCGAATACCTCCGCGAGCCGCTGGACGAGTCGGCCACCGTCTCTGACGGGCCTGCACGGCCAGATCCATGAGCCTCGCCGTCGCCGTCGTCGACGCCCAGACGCCGGGCAACGTCGGTGCGATCGCCCGCGCGATGAAGAACTTCGGCGTCGAGGATCTCTTGCTGGTCGATCCGCCAGATCTCGACCCCGACGGTGAAGCCTACGGGTTCGCCGGACAGGCCCGCGAGGACGTGCTCCCGGGAGCGACCGAACTGGCGTTCGACGACCTCGTCGGCGAGTATCACACGATCGGCTTCACCGCGATCCCCAACGAGGACGACCGCTCGCACGTCCGCTATCCCGTCCTGGAGGCCGCCGACCTCGCCGATCGACTGGCCGGTCTCGACGCGCCGACCGCGCTGGTCTTCGGGCGCGAGCGGGTGGGACTGACAAACGACGAACTCGCCCGGATCGACGAGGTGTGTACGATCCCCGCGAGCGAAGCCTATCCGGTGCTCAACCTGGCCCAGGCCGCGACGATCGCCCTCTACGAGTGTCGCGAGTGCACGCTCGCCGACGACCAGCTTCCCGAGGACCCCCACGTCCGGGCCGAGGAGTCAGCGATCGAGGGCCTCCACGACGAGTTCGCGGGCGTTCTGGCGGCGGTCGACCACCCCGAGGAGAAACGCGCCAAGACCCGCCGCCTCTGGCGACGCCTGCTGGGGCGGGCCGATCCGACCGGCCGCGAGGTACGCACGCTCCGGGGTATTTTCCGACGTGTTCGCCAGCGGATGGAGTGATGGGGCGGCACTGCCCGGACTGAAGCGTTTATAATCCGCCCGGTCGTATCGATGCTATGACCTACGATACCGTCGTGTTCGACAACGACGGTGTCCTCGTCGGGCGCACGAGTTTCGACGTGCTCCGGCGGGCGACGGCGAAGACGTTCCGGCTGTTCGACGTATCCGATCCCGATCCCGACGACGTGGAGGCGATGACGATCGGCGCGACCCCCAGCGAGGTGAGTCGCGTCTGCGAGCGCTACGGGGTCGACCGCGGACGGTTCTGGCGGACCCGCGATCACACCGTCTCGCAGGCCCAGCAGGCAGAAGCCCGCGCGGGACGGAAGACGCCCTACGGCGACGTGAGCGTGGTGCGCGACCTGGACGCGTCGGTCGGCATCGTGAGTTCCAACCAGCAGGAGACCGTCGACTTCCTGCTCGATCACTTCGACCTCGGTCGGCACTTCCAGACCGCCTACGGTCGGGAGGCGACGGTGAAGAGCCTGGAGTTGCGCAAGCCCAACGCCCACTACCTCGACCGCGCGCTCGCGGATCTCGATCCCCGGCGCGCGCTGTACGTCGGCGACAACGAATCGGATATCGAGGCCGCCGAAAACGCGGGCATCGACTCGGCGTTCATCCGGCGACCCCATCGGCGGGACTGGGATCTGAACGTCTGGCCGACCTGGGAGATCGACTCGCTGGACGACCTGCGTGGGGTCTGTGGGGTGTAGACCAGTTATCTCGACCACTCACAGCGGTAACAGCGCGGAAGCCCACCCGTTCACGGCTGTCTCTTACCCACAAGTACTAACGGCGGCGTTGACAAGCTGAGACTGGAAGATGGGGCGCTGTTCACGGGGCTGGCGGCCAGAAGTTGACGAAGATGGACAATTGCGTGATATGGACGTTTCGGGCTGGATTCGAACGGAGTTCCGATCAGCCGATTTTCGTTACTTCCCGAACGAGTCGAGAGAGTGCTGCCTGAACGCCACGAAA
>JBDGTN010000044.1:0-12954 GCA_042216835.1 Halococcoides sp. | reverse complement strand
GTATCCTCGGCGCATGGGGTGCGTCGGACCCGAGTTCGAATCTCGGCGGTCCCATACCACCTTTTTCTTCGTCGGGTCGCCTTCGGCGACCCCTCCTCGAAAAACGTGGGCGAAAAAGACCCGAGCGTTCGCTCCGCTCACGCTCGGTGAAACGGCGGCCTGCGGCCGCCGTATGCGGCCGGTCCGCTCTGCACCGAACCGCCACGCGACGGCTCCGACGGGGTCAATTGGCCGGTGGCGACTGGGCCGATTTCGCTTGCTCCGGAACGAATTTCCAGGTTCTCGTGTTTGTAGGTGTAGACCGTGATGTCCTGATCGTCACAGTATGAGGCCAGCAGTGCCGCCGGGATGTCGTCGAGGGGCATCGGCCCATCGTCGAACGAACTCGGATACGCCACCCGGACGGCCTCGCCGTCGATCTCCGTCCCGTACAGCTCGACCTGGGTCTCGGGCGGCAACGCCTCGACGACGATGGCTTCCGAGGCATCCGACTCGCCTGCCTTCTGCACCCTATCGCCCGGCTCGAACGGGTTCGTCGGCTTCTGGTTGAGAAACGCGGTGTTGGGCCCGAGGTCGTTCAACTCGTTCATCGGGCGCGTAGGGATGTGACGCAACTTCTCGGGTTCGTCTCCCGAATACTCGGCCTGGGTCTCGACCTTCGAGACCAGCGTCCGCACGAACTCCCACCCGATCAGGATCAGACTGTCCTCCTTGTCGCGGTGCCACGCCATCACGATAATGTCGTCGTCGGTATCCACTTCGACGAGACGCTGGGGTCGAAACGCCGACACGTCCCGCGAGGTCTTCACGTCGACGTCGTAGCCGAACACCCGGAAGTCGTGGCTGGTATAGTCCTCCTCGTTACACCGTCGAATCGCTTCCTCGTTCGCCCACTCCCACATCTCCGTTGGCAGGTACTCCCGGCAGAACTGTTCGAAGGCGAGTTCGCCGAGATTCCCGACGCGCTTGACCTGTTTGTCGCCGTCGTGCTGTTTGGCCTGGTAGTCTGCACGTGTGCGGTCGATCTCGTCGGGCGAATACTCGTACACGCTTCACGCGACATTCCCAGCTGATATGAAACCACCCGATCGAGTAGTCCACCGGTCTCACACCAGCACCCGCTCGAGCATCTCGAAGGGGTGGACGACCTCCCGATCGGTGCCGTGGGCCATCTGCATCGCACACGTCGGGCACTCGGTCATCCCGCGATCGGGATCGGCCCGTTCGATGTGCTCGAACATCTCCCGTCCGATCTCCATCGACGTGTCGTAGTGCTCTGCCTTCCAGCCGTAAGTCCCCGAGATGCCCGAACACGAGTCGCCCACATCGACGACCTCGATGCCGTCGACCGCCTCGAACACCTCCTGAACCTGCCGGCCCAGCCCCTGATTTCGCGAGTGACAGGGCGCGTGATAGGCCAGGCGCTCGCCGTCGACCGACTCGTCGTCGAGTGACGCGCCGTCGACCGACTCGTCGTCGGCCGATTCGCCATCGGTCGCGTCGATCGCGCCCTTTAGTTCGGCCGCCAGATCCTCGTGAATCCGGAGGTACTCCAGGGCGTCGTAGGTGTTCGCCGCGACGCGATCGACCCCGTCGATATCGAACAGGTGGGGATACTCCTCACGGAGCGCGAGCGAACACGACGTACAGGTACAGACGATGTCGTACCCATCCTCGATCGCCCGTCCCAGACTGTCGACGTTGACCCGGGCGTGCCGGCGGGCGTCGTCCAGTCGTCCGTTGGCGAACATCGGCGTCCCCGAGCATTTCTGTCGCGGGACTGTGATCTCGTAACCCAACCGTTCGTACACCCGGACCATCGCTTTCGCGACCCCGGTCGTGTTGAAATTCGAGTAACACCCGTGGAAGTACGCGACGCGCTTGTCGTCGCTCTCTGCGGACTCGCTCGGTCCACGCGCCGCTTGCGCTTCTCCCGCTCGCTCTTTCGAGATAGCTTCGCCACCTCGCTGTTCTCGCGCCCTCCGCGCTCGTTTTTTCGAGGCGGCGGTGCCGCCTCGCTCGTCGAACCACTCGCGGAACGTCTGGGTGGCAAACGCGGGAAACTCCCGTTCGCTGGGGATCTTCAGGGCCTTCTCCATCGCCCATCGGACGACGCGATTGCCCATCACGACGTTCGCGGTTCGCGGAACCACTGATGCCAGTCTGGCCGAGGTACGGTAATTCGCGAGGATGCGATTGCGGACTTTCTCGATCGAGAGCGATTGCTGCTCGCGGACGTACTCCGCCCGGGTCTGGTTGTGGAGCGCCGCGAAGGGCACATCCGACGGACAGGCATCCGAACACCGCAGGCAGTTCGAGCAGTCGGTGATCGAATCGTCGATCCGATCGTCCGGGCGGTTGAGTCGGCCCTGTTCGGCCCCCTGGAACTTCGGACCGGGAAACTCGTCGTCGACGGCGGCGACCGGGCATTCGGCGTCGCAGGCCCCGACTTTGGTGCAGGCGTCGGTCGAGAGCCGGCGATCCCCCGACCGGGTGCCCGCCGCTGGCGATTGCTGGTCATCGCGGTGGTCATCTGCACCCTCGTCGCCGTCGCTCATGTCTGGACCTCCCGGGCAGCGGCCAGTCCGGCGGCATACCCCGTCGCGATCGAGACGCCACTGCCGGACTTCTCGGCGGCGGGATCGTACCCTCCGATCACTGCGCCCGCCGCCCGGAGGTTGTCGAAGGCCGGGTGGCCGGCCCCGTCGACCGGCCGGAGCGTCCTGTCGATCCGGACACCCGCTCGGGCGACGCCGTGATCGCCGAATGGATCGCGATCGATCCAGCCATCGCGATCGTCTGGCTGGACGAGCGGGCAGTCGAACACCGACTCCTGAAGGCGCTCGTCATCGTCGGTGATCCCGCCGCCAGTGACCCCACCCGTCGCGAGGACGATCTGGTCGGCGACGTAGGGAATCCGCTGGCCCGACCGATCGAGTGCGACACGGACGATCGACCCACGCTCGGCGTCGAAATCGACCACTGGATTGCCGGTCTCGATCGTCGCCCCGGCAGCCGAGAGCGCCCCGTAAAGCCGATCATTCAGACGCTGGCCGAGCACGCTCGGCGGCCCCATCGGCACCTCGAAGACCGGACGGCCGAGGTGCGCTTCGAGGTCGGATCGAACGGCCCCGGGGCGGTCGATCCCGAGCACTGCGGGGAGACCGACGCGCTCGGCGTCGCCGAGGTGGGCCGCGATTCGGTCGGCGAGAAGCGCACGGACGCTCGGCTTGCCTTCAACGGATGGATTACGTTCGACGGCAGCGTCACGCTCCACGGCAGCGTCACCGTCGACAGCAGGATTTCGGTCGAGGAGGCGAGCAAACCGCGTGACAACGGAATCGTCCCGGACGACGACGGGGAATTCGACGGTCGCCGCTCGTGCCTCGAAGGGGAGATCGCTCCGGGCATAGTGGGCGAGAGCGTTCGGGTCGAGGGCAGTGAGCCGTTCGAATCCGACGAAAAGTGTGTCCTGGGCCACACTCGCGAGCCCAGAAGCCACACTCGCGGGGTAGCGCGCTGTCGGCTTGACGCGACCGCCGTACGTGACGACCAGTGCATTTCGATCGGTGTGGGCACCCCGGTAGGTCGTCCCGAGGGCGTCGTCGATCGTCTCCAGTCCGGCCCGGACGGCGGATTCACCCACGATCGAGTAGGGATGGCTGGCGGGGAGCGCATCGATCGCCTCGAATGGGTTGCGGGCGGGTCTATCGTCGTTTCCGTCGTCAGGTCCGTCGCCAGATCCGGCGTCGCCCTCTGCGGCGTCGGGCGGGTACCCCATCACGTCGAGCAGTCCGCTGGCGTGATGGAGTGTCGTTTCCGCCGCACTGACGAGGCGAACGTCGACGCCGTCGCGGGCGGCCACCATCGCCGCGGTGAGACCGGCGATTCCACCGCCGATCACGAGCACGTCCTGTTCAATCGCCATGGTCGTCCTCCCGCCGACTGTCTGTCCGGCCGTCCGAGGAGGAGTCAGGTGGCCCACCGTCGAACGATTCGACGGCCATCGCGTCGGGTACGGGGCGATCGCGGTCGTGATTCATCGTCATCGCGTGCATGGCATAGGTGATCATGGCCTGTTCGAGTTGCTCGCCCGCACACTCGTGGCGCTGACCGCGCCAGCGTTCCTCGCGGAACGTTGCCAGGGCCGCCCGGGCGCGCCCGTCGTCGGTCGCCGCCCGAAACTCGGCGGCGATCCGGTGGCCACAGAACCCGCCCTGACAGGTGCCCATGCCCGCCCGGGTCCGAATCCGGACGGCCTCAACGTCCGCCGACTGATCGATGGCGTTCCGGATCTCCGCGCGCGTCACGGCCTCACAGTCACAGACGACGGGATTCGGGCCCTCGGTATCCAGCACCGCTTCGGTTCGCGAGCCCAGTCGATCGGCGCTCCGCCGGGCGACCGGCGAGCGCAGGTCGAATCGCTCCATCGCCGCGTCGAGGTCCGCCGGCTCCTCGCTGCCGGGCAGGGCCTGTTCGGCGGTTCGGCAGGGTGCATCGATCCGAAAGCGGCCAGCGAGGTGATCGACGACGTGTTCGGCCATCAGCCGGTAGGTCGTCAGCTTCCCGCCGACGACGGTCGTCAGTCCGGGTCGATCGTCGCGAGCGTGATCGATCACCGAGAAGCCTCGGCTCACGTCGGTCGGATCGTCGCTCGATCCGGCGTCACTCGTTTCGGACGCCCCACTTCCACGGCTGGGGTCGTACAGCGGACGGACGCCCCAGAACGAACGGATCGTGCGAGCGTCACGGAGGGCGGGGACGAGGTCGCTCAACTCCTCGATCAGCATCTCCCGTTCCCAGCGTTGTTCGCGGAAGTCGTCGGGGTCTTCGACCGCGACATCGGTCGTCCCGAGGATCGCCGTCGTCTCGTGGGGCACGAGAATGTCGGCGTCACCTTTCGGCCGACAGCGGTTGATCACCGTATCGACGGGCCGGACGTTCGTGACGGTCATCGCGCCCTTCGAGGGGCGGACCGGCACGTCGAGTCCGGCCATCGCGGCGATCTGGCCCGCCCACGCGCCCGTTGCGTTGACGACGTGATCGGCCCGGATCGTCGCCGTCCCGGTCGAATCGTCGGGATCGACGCGCGCGCCGACGATGCGGCCGTCCTCGACGAGGAGGTCGGTGACGCGAACGTGCGTCTCGACGGTCGCCCCGTGGGCCTCGGCGCTCGCGGCGTTTGCCACACACAGCCGAAAGGGATCGATCGCGGCGTCGGGGACCGCGAGTGCCCGGACCACGTCGTCGGCGAGAGCGGGTTCGCGGCGGAGAGCCTCCCGGCCCGAGAGTTCTGTCGTGGGAATGTTACACGATTCCAGCCCCGCCAGCTTTTCGTCGACGTAGGATGCGTCGTCTTCGGGCCGCTGGACGAACAGCCCGCCGGTCGCTTCGATACAGTGACTCGCGATCGATCGGAGGACGCGATTCTCGGCGATGCACTCGCGGGCACTCTTTCGGTCGGCGACGGCGTACCGGCCGCCGCTGTGGAGCAGGCCGTGCATTCGGCCGGACGTGCCCGCCGTCAGCGTCCCGCGCTCGACGAGTGTCACGTCGAACCCACGCATGGCTGCGTCGCGGGCGACTCCGGTTCCCGTCGAACCGCCGCCGACGACGAGGACGTGCGGTGGCGATGACATCGAACACCGTCGGGGACGACCCACACGCACTTGATCGTTGTCTCGCGCGACGGGCGATCACGGGCGCGATCATGGTCGGGCCGGGCTCCGATCGACGGCCGCAACCGAACGGAGCCACCGGGGCTACGGCCGGCGACAGAGGAGCGCCGCCCCGGCGAGCACGGCGATCAGGGCAATCGCCGATCCGAATCCGGGCCCCTTCGTCGTGGTCGGACGATCGGTGGTGGTCGTTGGAGTGGTGGCCGTCGCCGTCTCGGTCGTGGTGGCTGTTGGCGTCTCCGTCGTTGTCGTGGTCGCTTCGACCGGAGTCACGACGGTTCCCGATGACTCGGTCGTCGTCTCTTCGTCGATTTCGAAGCCCGATCCGAGCGAGATGCCACCGCCTGCGGACTCGACGGTGATCGTCGTGGTGACCGTCTCGTTCGCGCTTGCGACGGTGATATCGTAGTCGCCAGCGCTCGAGATCGTCGTCGAGAGGTCGACCGACGCGTTCGCGCTCGCGTTCAGGGAGACGTTCGTCGTCGTTCTGGTCGATCCGTCGACCCGGAGTTCGACCGGCGATGTCCAGTTCGACGCACCGAGATTCGCGACCAGTGCGGTGGCGGTCACCGTCTCGCCGGCCGTGATGTCGCCCGCCGCAAGCGAGTCGATCCCGAAGTAGTGATCGCGCTGGGTCAGCGAGAGGGTCGCGGTCTCCGTCCCGTTCGCCGAGAGGGTGACCGTCGTCGTGTTGCGGCCGTACGCGCGCGCAGTGGCGTTGATCGTCATCGATCGCTCGGTGGGCACGCTCGCGATAGTGTAGCTCCCGTTCGCGTCGGTCGTCGCGGTCAGCGCCGTCCCGTCGATGGTGACGGTCGCACGCGGCAGTGCGGAGCCGTTGGCGTCGGTGATGGTTCCGTTGACCGTGCCGTCGAGCGGATCGAGCGTCTGGTCGATCACGACGGTCTCGTTGGGGCCGACATCGACAGTGCGCGTCGCCGTCTCGTAATCGGCGTTCGCGAACTCGAGCGTGTAGCCGGTCGCTCGTTCGACCGGATCGAAGGTGCCGTTGCCAGCGGTCGACTGGTTGACCGTCGTCCCGTTCGAGAGCGTCACGGTCGTGTTCGCGAGTGCGACGCCGGTTCGATTGCTCGTGACCGCCCAGTCGATCGCACCGGGCAGCGGATCGAGTGCCGCGTCGAGCGTGACGGTCTCGTTCGCGCCGACGGTGACCGACGACTGCGTGGTGTTCGTGAAGTTCGGATGGCCGACGATCACGTCGTAGGTCCCGGCCGGTACGTCGAGCCCGTACCCGCTCCCATCGCTCGTCGTCGTGTTGACCGTCGTTCCCGCGTCTTCGACCGTGACGGTGGCGTTCGTGACTGCGTCGTCGGTCACGTTGTCGGTGATCGCCCCCTCGATCCGGCCGGGGTCGGGATCGAGCGTGAGATCGACCGTCGTGGTCGCGTCACGGCTCACCGCAACGCTGCCCGTCTGGTTGGACTCGTAATCTGGATGGGTCGCCGTGACGGTGTAGTTCGTGTCGGTCGGGATCGTCAGATTGTACTTGCCGGTCGCGTTCGCGGTCGTCGAATAGGTCGATCCGTTGAGCGACACCGTGATCGTCGCCGAATCGATGCCGCTGGCGGTATGGTTGGCGATGACCGTCCCCGCGATCCAGCCGGTCTCTTCTTCGACCGACAGCGTCGCGGTCTGGCTGTCGTTGGCCGAGTGGATGCCGTGATCGTAGTCGCCCGTCGCGAAGTCGTCGGGAACCGTCCAGTCGAGACCGACGGTCGTGGCATTCCCCGCGTCGAGGCTGACCGTCGTGGAGTTGCGGGTCGTCCCGTCGAGGACGTACTCGATCGTTTGCGTGCCCTGATCCGATCCGTCGTTGGTGATCGTCGCGTTCACGGTGATGGTCTCGGACTGGACGGCCGACGCGGGAGCCGAGAGGTTACTCACCGTGAAGTTCGGCGTCGTCGGTTCGGCGAACACGCCGAACGTACTGAACGACGCAATGTCGGTCGTATTGAGCGTGGTGCCCTCGACGCTGTTCGATCCGGCCGTCGACCACTGGCTGCCGTCGTAGCGGTACATCGCCAGCGTCGCAGTCTCGACATCGGTGAGTGTGGACCCGTTGTAGGGGATGCTCACGTCGAGCGTGGGATTCGACCCGGCCGCATCGAGTGCGAGATACGGCCCCACGGCGGTGAGATTCGCCGGCTGATCGCCCGGATCGACACCCTCGTCGAGCGTGGCGTTGTGCCCACTCGTCGAGAGCGACGTGCCGTTCGCGAGCGTGAGGTTCCGGACGGCGACGGCCGCGGGATCGACGGCTCCGAAGACGACCGTCGCGTTCGATTGGGTCGGCCGGGCGATCGACACGTTCGCGACCGTCGCTGCGGTGCCATTGCGGAGGGTGATCTCCTGGGTCGTGTTCTCGATAGTCGCGGTCTCGATCGAGACGTTCGTGCTCGGGCCCCGGGTGGCCTGACCCACTGCGATGCCGTGACTGGCGTTCCGGACGGTCAGATTCGAGACCGACACGTTCGATCCCGACTCGATCGCGAGGCCGGCCGAATCGAGGACTGGTGACTGGACCGACACGCCCCTGGCGTCGACGATGCGAAGCCCCGTTTCGGTCGTTCGATCGACGCTGACATTCGCGATCGTGACGTTGTGGGCCTGTTCGATCGTGATCGCCCGGGAGGCGTTCTCGACGGCCGTCCCGTCGATAGACGAGTCGTTTGCCGACCGGACCACCAGGCCGCGCGGACTGTTCACGATCGTATTGGAGCGGACGACGACACCGTCGGCAGCCGGATGGATGCCGTAATAACTGGTGTTCGCGACGGTGTTGTTCGTGATCCGATCTGCGTGAGCCGCGTCGATCCCGGCGAAGCCACCCGTCAGGTCGTTGTCTCGAATGGTGCCGACATCGCCGCCAGCGACGGTGATCCCTGTCGAGGAGTATCCGTCGATCGTGTTCGAGCCGATCTCGTCCACGCTGGCCGGACTCCCCATCGGGAGCTGGATGCCGGTGGTGTTGGCCTCGATGTGGTTGCCGGTGATCGACTGGACCGACCCGCCGATCACCCTGATTCCGGTTTCGGGGCCCGTCGTGGTCGTCCCGATTCGGTTTCCATCGACAGACGTAACGCTCCCGCCCACGAGGATGGCCACGTCGCTAACGGTGATGCTGTTGTCGCTGACGGCGTCGGCCGGCAGCGAGGCGGACTGTTCGATCCCGACGCTGGCATTGTCGATGGTACTGTTTCGGATGGCTGCCTGGGCCTGGGCGCTGGCGATGGCCGTGTGGACACCACCCCCGTCGATCGAGAGGTCCGCAAGCGTCGCGTTCTGGATGCCGCCGGCCAGGTAGATCCCGATCGTGGTGTGAGAGGTCGTGTTCTGGAACTCGATGGGGGCCGATCCCGCGGTCATGCGGAGCGTGATCGGATTCGTGACGAGGTATCCCGTCGTGATCGGGTCGCCGTCGCTGTCGTAGCCGAGCGTGATCGCACTGGCGTTGCGGACGAGCGGCGACGATCGATTGATTTCGACGGTGGTGTACGGTTCGACGTAGCTGGTGAGCGTCTGGAGATCGGTCTCGTTGACGTGCCGGGGGTAGACCACGGGATCGGGATGGATTCGCGTCGGCCCGGTCACCGTCCGGTGGTGGGTGCCGTTGTGGAAGTTGTGTTCCAGTGCGATCGTTCCGACGTACGCTGGTTCGGGATCGACCGTGACGTTGATCCGTTCGTCGGGGCCGCCCGACAGCGTGACGTTCTCGCCGGAGTTGCGTGGCGTTCCCTCCACGTACAGCGTCGCGTTATGCGTCGACGCTTCCAGATTGACTTTCGCGGACGCGTTGAATGTCTCGACGTGTGCCGTCCGGTATGTCACGGTGACGTTCTCGGCGGGGCGGCGGTAGTGCGCGGCCGGATCGACGAGTTCGACCTCGACGACGCGATCGGCCGTCGAGAGGTTCACCGTCGCAGTGGTGCCCGCATCGACACTCGTCGTCGACACGGTCTCCGACCAGCCGAACGGGTCGATCGAGACGTTCAGCGTCCCGCTCGGGACCGCGAGTTCGTATCCACCGCTCACGTTGGTCGTGGTGGTGTAGCCCGATCCGGCTCTGACGGTCACGTTCTCGGCTGCCGACCCGTTGACCGTTATCGTGCCGGTGACGGTGGCGTCGCGATGTTCCAGCGCGGCGGTGGCGTTGACGATTCCCTCGCCGTAACGGTCGTCGACCACGTCGCCGTCGGGATGGTCTGCGGTCGCCGAGAGGCGTTCGCGGACGCCCGCCTCGGTGATATTCGGATGTTCCGAGCGGATCAACGCCGCGACGCCGGCGACGTGAGGTGTCGCCATGCTCGTCCCGGAGAGGTATTTGTAGCCACCGGTGGCGTCGGCACTGTACACGTCGACCCCGGGGGCAACCACGTCCGGGACGACGTACGAATCGGGCCAGCGATCGGGCGCATAGAGGCCGTACCGCGCGCTCGTGTCGATCGTCGTCCCGCTCGAAAAGCTGGCGACGCCGCCCGAGGCGTTGACCGCGCCGACGGCGAGCGCCTCGTAGACGGCGGCCGGATCGTCGGCGGTTCCCACCCCGGTATTCCCCGTCGCGGCGACCACTACCACGCCTGCCTCGCGGGCATTCCGGATCGGTTCGATGAATCGCGAATCCCTGTTCCCGAGACTCATCGAGATCACGTCCGTGTCGGCGGGGTGGGTGACCGCCCACTCCATCCCGGCGACGATCGCCGCGAACGTCCCGCTGCCCTCGTCGTTCATCACCTTGCCGTGAAGGAGTGTCGCGTTCGGCGCGACGCCGTAGTGCAGGCCGGTGTCGGTCGTATTCCCGACGACGGTCCCGCTGACGTGGGTGCCGTGTCCGTGCCCGTCGTTCGGACTGGTTCCCTCTCGTGAGCCGTCGGCGTCGAACTCGGCCCAGGCGTGCGGGGCGAGTTCGGGATGGGCCGACGTGTTGATCCCGGTGTCGAGGACGGCGACGGTGGCGTTCTCGCCGCGCTGATCGTAGGTTTGCCACGCCTCGGAGGCGTTGATCATATCGAGCCCGTATGTGCCCTGCTCGCCATTCGAGAGCGTCTGACCGACCGCACTCGTGCCCGACGATGGCGTCCTGATCGGTGCCACCACCGAGTCGGCGGTGGGCGTCCTCGACCCGAGATCGGCCGAGAGCGTCCTGGACCCGAGATCGGCCGAGAGTGTCCTCGACCCCGGGGCGGGGTCGGTCGGGCCTGCCGTCGCTTTCGCGGACCCGACGCTCACCCGGACGTTCTCGTGCAACTGGGCGACGTGATCGACGCGGGCGAGTGCGTCGAGACTGACGCGATCGGTGTCGACCCGGACGAGTTTGGCGTTCGCGAGCCAGAAGTCCCGGACGATAGTGACACCGTCACGCGCCGCCGCGAAGCGATCGAACGCCGCCTGGGTGGCACTCGCGTGAGACTGCAGCCTGGCGGTCGCCGAGCGCGAGGATACGCTCAGATCGGCGTCGTCGAATCGGACGATCAGTTCGACGGTGCCGGATCGTTCGATGGCGTCGTCGATCGGGGCTGGCTGGTCGATCACGGCCGGACTCGATCCGCCGTCGGCCGGCGTTCGATCGGGTGGGTGGGTCCAGGCGAGATCGATACGTGCCGTGTCTGTTTTCGAACGATCCGGGCTCGTGGTCGCCACGACGGGGGCGACCCCGACACTGCACACCATCAGGGCGACGAACGCAATCGCGAGTGATCGGGTCATGAGTGGGCGATCGACGGCACCAGTCGGCGGAACTGGCGATCAACGGCCGAAACGGACCCACCGATGGCTGTCGATGGCCGTAGGGTCGAACCCCCTTGGGTTGTATTTTTGGGCCGGTACCGGAATATCACGACACTCCGACTGGATCGGGCCCGTCGATCCGGTCGTCGACGCCGGGAGCGCCCCGACGGGCGTTGCACAGTGGGCAGTCGATCGTGGTCAGCGCGCCGTGACCGCCGTCAGCACGACGAGCGCGAGGAATTGCAGACCGCGCATCGCCAGGACTGCCGCTTGCGCCGTCGAGGCATTGGCGTACAGCATTCCCATGCTGAAGAAATAGTACAGTGCAATGATGTTTTCGACGGCCAGAACGATCGCGAACGCGAGCAACCCGAGCGTCAACGGCGAGCGGAACTGCCAGTAGTTTCGTCCCCCAGATCCCCGCCAGCGCGACGAGCATGAGGACGTTCAATCCCGAGAGCACGGTCGCGGCCATCAGCCATGGAGTCATGCCGGCCATCGTCAGTCACCCGTGGTGTCGTCCAGCGAGACCTGATCGGTGATGCCCTCGAAGGTATCCCGATTGGCCTCGAACTGATCGGTCAGGAAGTAGAGTTCTCCGTAGTCCTCCCCGCCCGCCTCGACCACGTCGTGGTCCGTGAGCACGTCGAGGTGGTGACGGATCGTATTGTAGTCGACGTCCAGCGCGTCGGCGAGTCGATTCGCATTGCGCGGTCGCTCGTCCAGCAAGCGGATGATCCGCGCGCGATTGGCGCCACCGCGCGTCCCGGCGAGGAGGTCCCACAGCGCCTTCTCCATTCCGTCGAGCCGAGATTGCGCCAGCAGCCCTCAAGGCCTCCCGGTCGCGGTGGTCGGCATCGATCGCCGGTCGAACGCCCTGCTGAACACGATAGACGGTACGCGCCCCGCTCTCAAAGTCGTTGTCCGAACGTCGCCCGGAGTCCGGGTCGAGTTTCTCTAGACTCCGTAGTCCAGGAGCGTGATGGGGCCGTCATCGGTCTCGTAGATCACCCGGACCGATCGGTCGACGGTCACCTGTCTGGTGAATGTGTCGCCGTCGGAGATTTCGCCGTCGAGTTCGGACCAGTCGTATCGCTCGTCGTTGTCGACGATGACGGTGGTTCGATCGGCGTCGAGGACGGTTCCGCTGGTGTGCGTGACGGTCAACTCGCCGTTCGAAGCCGTGATGGCGAACGTCGCCGTCGGAGCCGTGCCGGCGTCCGTGGCCGTCTGCCCGCCCAGACCGAGGACGACCGTCCCGAGGATCGCAGCCAGGACGACCAGGACGATCACTAGACCGACGATGGCGACGCCGGCGACGAGCAGACCGATCAGTAACTTGGCGCCGGTCCCGAAATCGTTCCACGTGTCTCGAAGGCCCATATCGGCGTCTCGATGGCCCGACGCTTAGTTTCGACGGCTGTCTACCGCGACCAATCGATCCGGTCACCAGACTCGACTGTACTCGCGGTGCCGGGGGGCAGTTCGATCAGCGTGTCGGCACGCGCCCGTCCGACCCCGATCATCGGGG
>JBDGTN010000139.1:10397-13282 GCA_042216835.1 Halococcoides sp. | reverse complement strand
AACGACGCGCCGGTCGTCCACGACGCCGTTCATCTGACCACCGGGAACGGGACGCTTCGCGTTCCGGTGAACGCCACCGACCCCGATGGTGACGCACTGACCTACACGGTGGTCGAGAACGCCTCGAATGGCTCGGCCCGCCTCGAAAATGGCACGCTGATCTACGACGCCGACTCGACCTTCGAGGGCATCGATGCGGTGACCGTCGCGGTCAGCGACGGCATCGAAACCACCCGGGCGACGATCCAGATCGCGGTCGATCGGCCGACTCTGAGTCGCCTGAAGACCCGGACGGTCTCGGTCAGGCCCGGCGGCGCGGTCGCGGTCGATCTGCTCGACGGCGGGCAGTCGAACCGGTCGATCGAGATGGTGGCAGCGCCCGATCGGGGCACTATCGACTCACCGAGTGACGCTGGCGTCGTCGAGTATCGCCCACCGACGAACGCGACCGAGACCTGGTCGTCCGTCTATCGCGTGGCGACATCCGAGGGCAGCGAGATCAGAATCGTCCACTTCGCCGTCGTTCGCGACGACACGCCGCCAACCGTCAGGAGTGTCGCGGTACTGAATCCGATGCCCAACTGGATCAACATCACTCTCGAAACCGACCAGGCACTCCGCACTGCGACGGCCGTCGTCGAGAATAGCTCCGGTACGATCGTCAAACGGGTTTCGCTCGCCCGGGTCACCGGATCACCGGTGGAGACCGCCTTCGTCTATCGAGAGGCGACGGCGCTCCCGAACGGAACGTATCGGATTCGTGTGACGGCGACCGATTACGACGGAGAACGCCAGACGGCCGCGCGGACGGTCACGATCGACGGCAGTGGGCCACGGATCGCATCCAGCCAGTTCGACGCGTCGATCGAGAGCGGGCGAACGTTGCGCATCTCCGGGTCCGCGAACGTCACTGGATCGAACGTATCGGGCGTCAGCGCGTGGGTGCCCGGCGTCGGCATGGATCCGGTTGCCCTCACACAGATTGCCCCCGACCGGTGGGTGCTCAACGACAGCGCGATTCAGATCACCACGACGGCACCACCGCGAAACGGCATGGTGGTGATCGACGCCAGGGGCGACACCGGACGAACCATCCAGCTCGCGACCACCTGGTACGCCGCGGATCGGCACCCGTCCACCCTGTCGCTGTCAGCGACGGCCACCGGGGACACCATCCGCGTTCGCGTCGATCACTCCGAACCGCTCACTCGCCTGCGCGTTCGGGTCGCCGGCCCCGAGACCAGAACGACAGAGACTCTCCGGTACGACGGCACGATGACCGCGCTGGCCAGTTTCGAGAACCTCACCAGCGGAACCTACACCGTCGCGGTACTCGACGCGACCGATCACGGCGGCAACACTCCCGCGGACCTGCCCACGACGACCGTCCGGGTGGGACCGGCCGAGGAGGGCCCGGTCGCGACGAGTAGCGGCGGTGGCAGCCTCTTCGGCAGCGGGTTCGATATTGCCACGCCCACGACCACGGCCTCGGGCGGGGCGATCCGGACGCCGGTCGAGCAGACGACCACGACCCCGAGTACGACCACGACAACCGGCTTTTCGACGGCTCCCTCCACGAGTCGCGAGACGACCACCACCCTCGAAGTCCATCAGAAAAATCCCAGCGACGGGAGTGGCCCCGGGTTCGGCGCGGTGACCGCACTGGTGGCTGTCCTCGCGGCCGTCGGTCTGTGGACCCGCACCCGATAGCCCCAACGACAAGGCCTTTGCCCGACGCCGTGATACGACTGGTCGTGATCGATCCGGTCGTGGCGGCGCTCGCGTGGGTTCACGGATTCGCCGACCCGATGGTCTGGCTCGTCCTCGTGACCTTTCTCGCGGGGGCGGTCATCGAGCGCCTCGCCGATCGATCGAGTGAGCACACCTGGCTGGACGACAGTGTCGTCCGGTGGAGCTATCTGCTCGCGTGGATCGTGTTCGCGGTCTACTGGGTGACGCAGATCTACTACTTCGCGTTCCAGGCCAAGAGTATCGTCGAGGCACCGGCCGTCATCGCCGCAGTGCCACTCTCCGTGTATATCGGTATCCGTCTCGTCCGCGGCCGAGCGGGCCTGCAGGTGCTCTCGCGAGCGGTCGCGTTCATGTGGCTGTTCTACATGCCGTTCACGTCGCTCGCGATTTTCCGCCAGCCACTGATCGAACTCGTGACCCACCACAGCGAGTTCGTGCTCGGCCTGCTGACCCAGGACTTCCGGGTCATCAGCGGTCAGACGACCGACGCGGGCATCCGGACCGCCCAGACCTACACGATGAACGGCACCACCTTGCCCGCGAACCTCTCGATCGGCGCGAAGCACTTCCCCTACCGGAGCACGTTCCTGTTCGTCGACGGCGGTCATCCCCTGATGTACACCGTCCGAATCGCCTGTACCGGCATCGGCAGCATGGCGGTATTCGTGGGCCTGATTGCGGCCGTTCGTGCGCCCATCCGCCGGAAACTCGTGGCGAGTGCGAGCGCCGTCGGGATCATCTACGTGCTCAACATCGCGCGCAACGTCTTCATCGCCTACACGTTCGGCGAACAGCGCCTGCAGGTTGTGCCCGACGTGATCATGGGACTGTTCGGCCTCTCGGACCCCTATCTCGTCTCCTACTACATCAGCGATCGGCTGATCTCACAGATCCTCGCGATCGGTATCCTGATGGGCATCACGTGGATCGTCGTCCGACAGGTCCCGGAAGTCCTCACCGTCGTCGAGGAAGGCCTGGCCGTCCTGACCGGACGGGAGTACGATCTCGAACGCGTGATCGACTCGCGGCGGACCACACTCGACGACCCGGGCGATGGCGCGAGCGAGGATCGTTCGAGCGCACCCGACGGGACGGACGATGGCGCGAGCGGGGATCGTTCGAGCGCACCCGAC
>JBDGTN010000139.1:3158-10297 GCA_042216835.1 Halococcoides sp. | reverse complement strand
CGCACCCGACGGGACGGACGATGGCGCGAGCGGGGATCGTTCGAGCGCACCCGACATGACGGACGATGGCGCGAGCGGGGATCGTTCGAGCGCACCCGACGGGACGGGCGACCCCTAGAGCACCGCTTCTGGGGCGTCCCCGAGCGCGCCGAGCGCGTCGCGTTCGAGCGGATGTAACTCGGCCGGGACGACCAGCAGGTGCAAGGGATCGCCAAACGATCGCTCGGCGAGTGCGCTCAGCCGATCGGCCACAACCAGCGGATCTGGACTGCCAGCGCGGGCGACGACGACGCCCACCGCATCGCCCTCGCCATGCTCGGCGAGCAGGCCGGCCGCCCGATCCGCCCGGAGATACCGGTCGTTGGCGCGGTCGATATCCAGAAAGGCCAGCGTGTGACAGTCCCGCTCGCGATTGGCCGCGATCCGGTCGGCGACGCTGTCGGGCAGGCCGTCGTGGGTCTCGGGAAACGGGATCGTCGTCGACGGTCCGAATCGGTAGTTTTGCAGCCCCGTCAGCGAGGCGGCCGCCGTTTGCGCGGTCGTCCCGTGGATGACGCGTGTCTCGGTCCCGCGATCGATCGCGCGCAGGCGGAGATCGACGTGCGTCGTCGCGATCATCGGATCGCCGACGACACCGAACACGGTGTTACCCTCGCTCGCCGCCTCGAGGATCGGTTCGGGATGCTGTTCGACCCGGTCGCGATCGCAGGGCTCGATCGACACGTCGTGAGCGGCTTCGAGGTCGGCGATCGTCGCACCCATGAGTCGACTGGTGTAGGTCTCGACGAACACTCGATCCGCGCTGGCGATCGCGTCGGCCCCGCGGCGCGTGATCGAGTACTCGTCGTACAGGCCGAGTCCGACGAACGTGAGCATACCGTCCCGACGCCGGGCAGCCACAAGTGCAGTCCGGTGTGGGCCGACCCGGGCACCCCGGCGGCGGACTGCGCCCACACCCTTAAGGGTGTCAGCGTCGACTGGTCGCACATGGAACGCGACTCGACCGCTGCCCCCGCGGAGATCACGGCGCTCGTCGGACGCGAGGTGTACACGAAAAACGGCGTCTTCGTCGGCGAAGTCGAGGATCTCCGCCTCGATCTCGACGCCGAAGAGGTCACCGGACTCGCCCTCGGTCGGACCAACGACGAACTGTTCGACGAGGAGGTCCGCCAGGCCCGCGGCGTGATCGTGCCCTACCGATGGGTCCAGTCGGTTGGCGACGTGGTGATCGCGACCGACCTGCTCGAACATCTCGGCGAGGCCGAAGTCGACGAATCCGAGAGCGAAATGGCCGTCTGATACTGTCGGACACAAGTCCATGAGCAATCAAGTGGGTGTTTTTGCGATTCACGACGGTACTCACCCGAGCAGACAACGAGCGTGTTCAATTTCTTGTGTCCGACAGTATGAGCAGATCGGCTCTCGGCGCAGCTAGTTTCCGTTACTGTCGCTATCGACACCCATCGCGGCGAACAGTTTGGTCTTCACGGCCTGTTCGGTCAACTCCAGCAGCGTCTCGCGATTCTCCTCGGTGGTCTCGATGCCGGTGAAGATGCCCAGCGGGATCTCCGCGCTGGCGTCGGTCGAGTGGCCCGCAGCGTCGCCGACGCCCGCGAACGCGTCGCTCAGGACGTTCCCGATGTTCATCCGGATGTCCTTCGAGCGCGCGGCGAGGTAGATGGTGTCCTCGGCGATCGCAAAGACCGCCGAGGTGGTGATGCCTTCGAGGTTGAGGAGTTGCTGGGCGGCCTGCGAGAGCGCCTCGCGATCGCGAATGAACCCCGCGTTCGAGACGAGATGTGAGCCCCGCACCTCGCGGTTGCGGATCGCCTCGGCGAGGACATCCAGCGTCTCGGGGCTCATCGACGGTGATTCGACCTGTTCGAGCGTGTCGTGATCCGCGAACGGATAGAGGTACGCGGCGGCGGTCAGGTCGGCGGGCGTCGTGTCGCGCTTGAAGTCCAGCGTCTCGGCGCGAATGCCGTAGAGTAGTGCGGTCGCGACCTCCTGATCGAGCGTGATGTCGAATTCCTGGAGGTACTTCGTCAGAATCGTCGAGGTCGCCGAGACGTTCCGACGAACGTCCTCGAAGTCCGCCTCAAGGCCGATCTCGCCCTCGAAGTGGTCGATGATCGCATCGACCTGGCGGTCGTCGTCGAACGGCGCGGACCCGCTTTTCGAGTAATCGACCAGGGCGACGGTGTCGTAGTCGTCCATGTCGATTTCGGTCCGGGCGAGCAGTTCCAGACCGAGGAGGTTGACGAACGCGCGATTCTCGTGGTGGCCGATTTCACCCTCGTAGATCACGTCCGCCTCGACATCGCGACTCGCGGCGATCGACTTGAGCGCGGCTCCGCTGGCGATCGAGTCCGGATCGGGCCCGCGGTGGATCAGAATGGCCATCCGCCCGGTGGTGCCGTCGATCACCTCCGCGAGTCGGCCCGCCATGTGTTCGAGTTCGCCGGTTTCCAGCGCGCGCAATGCCGAATCCGCGATGACCGCTGACGGGTTGATCACCACGTCTGCGCCGAGATTTGAGAGTTCGTCCGCCGAAACCGGATCGGAGGCGCGAACGACGATGAACTGGTCGGCCGAATCCCCGCGGATCTGCTCGACGGCCGCGCGATTGGCCTCGACCTCGGGCGTGAGGATCAAGACTGCACCGTACCCCTCGATCTCGTCGACGATCGATGGCTCGCGGATGTCCGCCGTCCGGGCGTTGAGATCCTGATCGCGGAGGGCCTCGACGCGACCCTCGTCCTTGTCGAGTATGAGGACATCCTTGCCCTCGGCCGTGAGGTCCTCGGCGACGGCGTGCCCCACGCTCCCACACCCCAGAATGGCGTACGAGGACATCGTGGCCATCGACATATCAGTGCTCATCGTCCGGACAGAACGGGTGTAACTCCTTAAATCCACGCGGCTCCGATGAAGAGCCGTTTCGCCGCCGATGAACGGGTTGAGCGGCCAGATCTGTCACTTCGGGGGCCGTCAGTGGCCGCCGCGACGCCCGATCACTGCGGACTCGGACTGCCCGGATTGACCGTCCCGTCGAGGGCCTGTCCGGTGATCGATTTGAGGCGGTCGACCAGCGAGTCCTTCTCGGGTTCGCCCGCGAGTGCGACCTCCAGAACCTCCGAGAGGTGGGTCACGGGCACGATATCGATCTGGTCTTCGTACTCCTCTTCGATCATCACGTCCTGTTCGTTGGCCTTCGGGATGACGACCGTATCGAGGCCGGTCTTGGCGGCGGCCTCGATCTTGTGGGTGACGCCGCCGACCGGGAGCACGTCGCCCCGGACCGACAGCGATCCCGTCATCGCGAGGTTCTGATCGATCGGCACGTCCTCGAGTGCGCTGATGACCGCCGTCGCGACGGTGACGCTCGCCGAATCGCCCTCGACGCCCTCGTAGGACTGGACGAACTGGATGTGGATGTCCTTCTCCGAGATATCCTCGTCGGAGAACTTCTTGATGATCGCCGAGACGTTCTGGACGGCCTCCTCGGCGATCTGCTGGAGTTTGCCCGTCGCGATCACCTCGCCGGGGCCCTGGGATGGCGTCACCTCGGCCATGACGGGCATGACGATGCCGCTATCCTCGCCCATGACCGCCAGCCCGTTGACCCGGCCGACCACGTCGCCGGTGTTGACGGTCAACTCGTAGTCCTTGCGACGCTCGATGTAGTTGTCCGCGAGTTGCTGTTCGATCGACCGCGAGCGCTTTTTCGCCTGAAGCACGTCCTCGCGCTCGGTGTATTCTTTCTCCTCGGCTCGAGCCACGTCGCCCGCGACCCGGACGAGCCCACCCAGATCGCGGAGTTTCAACGTCAGGTGGCCCTTCCGGCCCGCCCGGCGGCGCGCCTCCAGGATGATCTCCCGGACGGCGTCGGGCGTGAAGTGTGGCAGGCGGCCGTCCTTCTCGACCTCCTGGGCGACGAAGCGGGCGTACTTCCGGCGCATCTCGGGGTCGTCCTCGATGGTGTCGTCCATGTAGACCTCGTACCCGTAGCCCTTGATGCGGTCGCGCAGGGCCGGGTGCATGTTCTCCATCGCGTCTAAGTTGCCCGCCGCGACCATGATGAAGTCCGTCGGGACGGGTTCGGTCTGGACCATCGCGCCCGAGGAGCGCTCGCTCTGTCCGGTGATCGAGAATTCGCCCTCCTGGATCGCCGTCATCAGCTTCTGCTGGGAGCGAATTTCGAGGGTGTTGATCTCGTCGACGAACAGGACGCCCTTGTTGGATTTGTGGATCGCACCCGCCTCGACGCGGTCGTGGCTGGGCGTCTCCATGCCCCCGGACTGGAAGGGGTCGTGGCGAACGTCACCGAGCAGCGCACCGGCGTGGGCTCCGGTGGCGTCCTCGAACGGCGCGGTCTGGACGCCCGCGTTGTTCACCAGCAGGTTCGGAATGACCGCATCCTCGCCCTGCAGGAAATACTGGAAACCAAAGAAGATGATCGCGACCGCGATCAGACCCAGCAGGAGGCTCTGCCCCGAGATGAGGACGTAGCCCCCGACCGCGACCATCAGGACCAGCATGAGGAACGTCTTCATCTGCTTGCGCTTGTTGGCTTCTTCCTTGTGGGCGTCGACGATCTGTTCGCCCTTGCCCGCCGGGACCGTCCGGACCTTCGGCTCGTTGCCGTCGTCGGGGTTGTGGTAGACCAGCACGTCCTGCAGATCCTCGGGCGGGAGGAGTTGGCTCATCGCCTTCGCGAGCATCGACTTGCCCGTGCCGGGCGAGCCGATCATCATCACGTGGCGGCGCTGTTTGGCGGCCTTCTTGACGATGTCGCGGGCGTGTTCCTGCCCGATGACCTGATCGACCAGTTGATCGGGCACCTCGATGTCCGCGGTCGTCGCGATGTCGAGGCCGCCGAGCAAACCCTCGGTGTCGCCCTCGACGGCGGCGTCACTGTCGACGGTCACCTCGCTCCCGAGCGGGCCATCCTCGCCGCCCGTGGTGTCTGCGTCTCCGTCCTCCGCTGCAGTGGCTGCGTCTCCGTCCTCCGCTGCAGTGGCTGCGTCTCCGTCCTCCGCTGCAGTGGCTGCGTCTCCGTCCTCGTCGAAATCGGCCGTCACTTCGGCCTCGTCCGCGGTGGCCGTCGATTCGGCCGTCTCCTCGGTCGTATCGTCCGATGCGGCACCCGCGTCCGCCGACCCATCGCTGGCGTCCCCGACGGTATCCGAACTCGCGTCGTCGGTCGGATCGTCGGCGTCACCGCTCGGATCTGCCGGGGATTCGGCAGGCGTGGACGCGTCGGCGTCGTCGGTCGGCGAGGGCGCGCCCGCGGACCCGTCACTCTCGTCGACGGGTGGATCGGCGCTCCCGTCGGCGGTCGCGTCGTCCTCGTCGTTTGCGTCCGTGTAATCACTCATTCTCCGGGATAGTACGGGACAGAACGCGCCGTCGCCTGAAATATGTTCTCCTACGGGCAGGCAGGCCTCGCCCGCGGACGCTGCCCCTCCCCGACGAGCCGTGGTGGGCCGACCCAACACGCGGGATTTTTCGGTCGGGGGATCCAGGAACGCCCATGACGCGGGGGTTCTACATCGGTCGTTTCCAGCCGTACCACGACGGCCACCACACGATGATCGACCACATCGCGGCCGACGTGGACGAACTCGTCCTCGGGATCGGGTCTGCCGGCGATTCACACACCATCGCCAACCCCTTCACCGCGGGCGAGCGCATCATGATGATCACCAAGGCCGTCGAGGCGTTCGACCTCACGACCTACGTCGTCCCGATCGAGGACCTCGAACGCCACTCCGTGTGGGTCAGTCACGTCCAGTCGATGTGCCCGACCTTCGACATGGCGTACTCGAACAATCCGCTGGTCGTTCGCCTGTTCGAGGAGGCCGGGATCGACGTTCGGCAATCGCCGATGTTCGATCGAGATCGCCTGGAGGGCAGCGAGATCCGCCGCCGGATGATCGAAAACGACGACTGGCGCGAGACCGTCCCGGGGGCCGCCATCGAGGTCATCGAGGAGTGTGACGGTGTCGGGCGACTCCAGCAGATCGACCAGAGCGACGCGAACGGCAGTACGTGATCGGTGCCACTGTCTCCCCCTCGGATCGATCCGCCTGCCCGGTCACGGGTGGATGATCGACGACCTGCCAGAAATCCGTACTGATCGATACGCGACGGATGCACGTCATCGACACCGCTTTCATGGTCCCGGCCGCCGATCGGCCCACATGATCACGCTCAGCAGCGACTTCGGATCGCCCTCTCCCACCCCGATGCAAGGCGCAGTACCGGGCCGAAAGCGGGCTGAGACCGACATTTGAGCGTGAAAAATCGATGAAAAACGAGAATATTTTTATTCTTTCACGTATTGTGCACGGACCGTGTCGACCTCGACTGACGAACGGGGCCGAATCTATCTTCCGAAAGAACTCCGCGAGCGGTTCGGAGACGAATTTCGCATCGTCGAACTCCCGAGTCACGTCGCACTCTTCCCCGTCGACGAGGACCCGCTGGACGGACTCCACGACGCCGTTGGCGACGCCTTCGAAGGAGAGAACGTGGACGAGCTGAAATCTGAGGCGCGCGAAGGAATCGCCCGGGAGGTCCGGGCGGACGCGGACGATCGCTCCCAGACCGGTGAGTGAGCCGTGTGCGTGGAAACCGACTTTCTCACAGCACTGGCGAAAGACGATGACTGGCTACAGGACGCCGCAGTTCGCGCCCTCGACGATCGCGACGACGTTTACACCTCGATACTCGCCTACGCCGAGGTTCTGATGCTGGTCTACGATCACGATAGCGCCGAGCAGGACATCGATTCGCCGCGAGCGATCACGAATCTGCTCGAACTGGTCTCGATCGTGCCAGCCGAGCACGAAAAAGCGGTGCTGGCCGCCGCGGCGTTCATCGACGAATACGATCTCACCCCGTGCGATGCACTCCACGCCGGCCTCGTCGCGACCGGTGACGAGCGCGTCCTCTCGACCGAACAGGATTACGACACGGTCGGCCTCGATCGTGTGCCGCTCGCCCCCGATTCCGGCGAGTGAGGCGCCATATACCCCACGAGGGGCGCAGTCGTCACAGGACACCAACGGGCGCGCCCTTCATTGTCCTGGCCGCCGATCGGCCCACATGATCACGCTCAGCAGCGACTTCGG
>JBDGTN010000139.1:0-3058 GCA_042216835.1 Halococcoides sp. | reverse complement strand
TTCATTGTCCTGGCCGCCGATCGGCCCACATGATCACGCTCAGCAGCGACTTCGGATCGCCCTATCCCGCCGCGATGCGGGCGGTGATCTGCCGCGAGTCCGACGCGCGGATCGTCGACGTGAGCCACGACTTTCCCCGCCAGGACGTTCGAGCGGCGGCGTTCTGGCTGCGCGAGATCCTCCCGGAGTTTCCGCCCGCGACCCACTGCGTCGTGGTCGACCCCGGCGTCGGGACCGATCGGGCGGCACTCGCCATCGAGGCGGGCGAGCACGTCCTCGTCGGGCCGGATAACGGCGTCCTCGCGCCGGTCGCGCGGGCCCTCGACGACGGTGACGGGCCGACCGTCTACGAGATTCCGATCGACGATCCCGCGAGCACGACCTTCCACGGGCGAGACGTGTTCGCGCCGGCCACCGCGCGCGTCCACGACGCGGGGCCACCCGCGACGATCGACGAGTACGACCGCGTGGAATCGTGGGTCGATCTGGAGTTTCCCGATCCCACGCCCGTCGAGGGCGGCGTCAACGGCGAGATCATCGCCGTCGACGACTTCGGCAACGCCATCACGACCATCGGGGGCGACGCACTCGTAGAGCACGTCGGCGAGGCCGTCACCGTCAACGGCGTCTGGGCCCCGGCGCGGCGGACCTACGCCGCGGTCGATCCGGACAATCGCGTCGTCACGATCGGCTCTCACGGCAACGTCGAACTCGCGGTGAATCGCGGCCGGGGCGACGACCGGTTCAGCGTCTCGCCGGGGTCGCGCGTGCGCCTGCGCTGGACCTGACGCGGCATCGTCGCGACCGACGCGGCATCGTCGCGGTCGCCCCCGTCAGCACGTCCGCAGGTCGGTCCCGACCGAACAGACGTACTCGCCGGTCGCGACCTGTGGGAGGCGACGCGTCCGCCAGAACAGGCCATCGGCGTCGGCGGCGACGCTCGCTTTCTCGCGGCCGAACACGTCGGTCACCCCGAATAGTCGATCGCCCGCCGCGACGCGCTCGCCTGGCTCGACCGCCATGTCGACGAGGCCGCCCGCGGGCGCGACGTACTGCTCGAAGTCCCGGGCACAGGTCTGCTCGCCCGGATCGGCGTCGCCGGGCAGGAAATCGTAGGCTCGACAGACGTTGAGCACGCCCGCCACGCCGACACGAACGCTCTCGGGATCGAGACCGACCGACCCGCCGAGTTCGGGATCGATCGCCGGAATGCCCTCGTCCGGGGCCGCCCGCGCGAGCTGGCCCTCGGGGCCCTTCTGGTCGAGGATCGTCCCGGCGTCGAACGCTCGCGCGAGGTCGAGACAGGCGTCGTGCAGGCGGTGGTGGCGACCACAGCGCACGCGCACCTCGTGAATCATCCGACTCGTCGAGCCCTGGTGGAGGTCGACGATGTAATCGGCGCGCGAGGCCGCATCGAAGGTCGTCGCCGCGATACGCTCGCTGGTCGTCCCGTCGCTGTCGCCGGGATAGGCGCGATTGGTCTTGGTGTCGTCGACGGGATTGCGGTGTTCGGCCGCCTGGAAGCCGTGATAGTTGACGATACCGACGACGAGGATTGCACCCGACAGCTCGCCCGGGTCGAGACGGGAGACGAACTCCCGGACGACGCCGACGCCGTTGGCCTCGTCGCCGTCGCTGGCGGCCTGGACGTACAGCCGTTCGCCCGCCGACGCACCGTTGACGACCGCGACGGGCAGACCCGCGGCCGATCCGTCGCGGGTCTCGCCGATCGGCAAGCGACCGACGGCCACTTCGCCGGGAGCGGCCTCGGCCGAACCCAGTCTGATCATCGTTTCAGGGCCCGACTGGGACAGCCTTGAGCGATTCGATGTGAGACGGCACCGCCGGCAACGTGGGCCGACCGGGCGCGGCCACTCAGTACCCCGTCGCGTCGGCCCCGAGTTCCTCGCGGACGTTCGCGACCTCCTCGCGCGTGACCGTGAAGAGCGGCCCCGGCACCGTTCGTGCGACCGCACCCGCCGCGACGGCCCACGCGAGCGCCTCCTCCGGGCTGTCCTCGGCCGCCAGTCGCTCGAGCAGCGCCCCGACGAAGGCGGTGTGATCGCCCGCCGGATCGACCGTTTCGGTCTCGACGGGCGAGCGATCGTGGATCACGTCGTCGTGCCAGATGACGGCATCCCCGTTGGCCCGGCGCACGACCACCATCTCGAAGTCGTGGGCGGCCGCGATGGCGTGAGCGAGTTGCTGGGGCTGGCCGTCCTCGTCGAGCACCTGGCGGACATCCTCCGCGGTCGCGGTAAGGATGTCGACCGACTCGAAGACGTCCGTGACGGTCTGGCGGGCCCGTTCGGACGAGATCAGCGTCGGCTCGTATCCCAGATCGAACGCCGTCGTCGATCCGCTCGCGGCCCGAAGCACGGCACTGATCGTCTCGGCGGCCGTCTCGGACAGCGCCATCGTCGACCCCGACGCGAAGACAACGTCGGCGGCCTGCACGTCGTCCATGGGCAGATCCCCCGGTTCGAGCGATGTCGCGGCCGCGCTGGTCCGGTTCGCGACGGTGACGGAACTCCGGGGCTCGGCCCCCCACTCCTCGACGACCGTGCCGACGGTGCCCTCCTCGACGGTCACCGGATCGACCTCGACGCCGTACTGGCGGATCTCGGTGGCGATCCGCCGACCGGTCGGATCGGCCGGCAGTTTCGAATACCAGGTCGCGTCCGCACCCATTCGCGACGCGGCGATCGCCACGTCGCTCTCGATCCCGCTCGCGACGAGATCCGCCTCGACGGCGGTCTCGAACCGCGTTCGACCGGCCGGTGCGATCCGGAGGGGCGTCTCGCCCACGGCCACCACGTGACTCATGCTGGGACGGTCGGGGGCAAGAGGTATAGGTGTTCGTGGTCGTCCGGAACGTTGCGCCGGTCGGGTGGCGATCAGCCGAAGAAGAACCGTCGCATGACCGACACGGCGAGTTCGAGCGAGATGTCCCCGGTCACGTAGTCACGTTTCGCCGACATGACCTCCGAGGGGGAGAGTGTTCCGTCGCTCCCCGCGTAGTCCTCGACTGTGGGCTCGTCGCCTTTCCACTGCATCT
>JBDGTN010000107.1:0-13301 GCA_042216835.1 Halococcoides sp. | reverse complement strand
AGAAGGTCGGGGACATTGCCTCGCGGCGGACCGGACGAGGTGGTGACGAATGAGTTCGAGTGATTACCAGATCGGCCACGAGGGCGAGTTCACCTACCGTGGTCACACGCTTGAGGAGTTGCAGGCAATGGAGCTCGAGGAGGTCGCGGAACTGCTTCCCGCACGTCAGCGGCGAACCATCGAGCGCGGCCTGTCCTACGAGAAAGAACAACTGCTCGAACAGGCCCGCGAGGCTGGCGAGGAAGAGACTGCGAACGATCCGATCCGAACGCATATCCGGGACATGCCGATCCTTCCGGACTTCGTCGGACTGACCTTCGCGGTCCACACCGGCCAGTCCTTCGAGCGCGTCAAGGTCGAGCCCGAGATGATCGGGCACTATCTCGGAGAGTTCCAGCTGACCCGGACATCTGTCGAGCACGGACAGGCCGGCATCGGAGCGACGCGCTCCTCGAAGTTCGTGCCACTCAAATAATCCATGGGAATCAGCTACAGCGTCGATGTCGACCCCGATCGCACGGCAAAAGCCATGCTTCGGGAGCGACAGATAAGCCACAAGCACAGCAAAGCCATCGCTCGCGAGATCAACGGCCAGTCGGCTGGCGACGCACTCGACTATCTCGATGCCGTGATCGAGGGCGAACAGTCCGTCCCGTTCAAATCCCACAACTCCGGCGTCGGACACCGCTCCGATGTCGATGGCTGGGATGCGGGCCGCTACCCCGAGAAGGCCGCCGAGGCCTTCGTCGATCTGATCGAGAACGCCGTCGGCAACGCCGACCACCAGGGCTTCGACGGCGAGTCGATGGCCATCGCTCACGTCGCCGCGCACAAGGTCGGCGAGAGCGAAGGTCGCCAGCCCCGGGCAATGGGCCGGGCGAGCGCCTGGAACACCCCCGAGGTCGATGTCGAACTCGTGCTGGAAGTTCCGGAGGGTGATGCCTGATGGCTGACGAACTCCAGTTCGTCGAGGACGGCCTCCAGCGCACCCAGATCGACGAGTTCTTCGAAGACGAACTCGGGCGGGCGGGCTACGGCGGCATGGAAGTCGCCAAGACGCCGATGGGGACCCAGATCGTCCTCAAGGCCGAGAAGCCGGGCATGGTGATCGGCAAGGGCGGGAAGAACATCCGCAAGATCACCACCGAACTCGAGACCCGCTTCGGTCTGGAGGACCCCCAGGTCGACGTGCAAGAGGTCGACGAACCCGACCTGAACGCCAAGATCGTCGCCGATCGACTGGCGAACGCGCTCGAACGCGGCTGGTACTTCCGGAAGGCCGGTCACACCACGATCGACCGGATCATGGAGGCCGGCGCGAAAGGGGCCGAGATCGTCCTCAGCGGGAAGGTCACCGGGGCGCGCTCGCGGGTCGAGAAGTTCAATCGCGGGTACATCAAGCACAACGGCGAACCCGCCCAGGAGATCGTCGATCACGGGCAGGGCGTCGCCGTGATGAAACTCGGCACGATCGGCGTGGACGTGAAGATCATCCCGCCGGATGCCGAACTGCCCGACGACTTCGAGGTCTACGACGACATCGACGTTAGCGAGTACGTCGAGAGCGACGACGATTCCGTCGAGGACCTGCTCGCGGGCGAACCCGAGGAGACCGCCGAGGGCGACGAGACCGCCGAAGAACTCGTCGAGGACGCCGCGGAAGCTGACGAGGCCAGTGCGGACGACGCCGAGGAAGCCGATACCGAGGACACGCCCGACGAGGAGCCCATCGAGACGCCCGACCCCGACGCCGTCGAGGAGGAACTCGACGACCTCGACGAGGCGACCGAGGCCGACGCCGAGGCGGTCCTCGACGAGATGGACGAGGAGGGTGACGAGGAATGACGGTGATCCACCCAACGGAGTTGCGCGATATGACGCCGGCCGAGCGCGAGGCCGAACTCGAACAGTTGCAGACCGAGCTGATGAACGCCGAGGCCGTGAAGGCCACCGGCGGCCAGCCCGAGAACCCCGGTCGGATCTCGGAGCTGCGCAAGGCCATCGCGCGAATCAAGACGATTCAGCGCGAGGAGGGGGACCTGGACTAATGGCCCTGACGCCCGCGACGCTCCCGCGACACGAACTGATCGGCCTGCCCGTACGCGTTCGGGCGGCCGCCGACGAGGGTCGGGTCGGATCGACCGGCCGGATCGTCGCCGAGACGACCGAAACGCTGACGATCGCGACGAGCGAGCGGGCCGTCCAGGTGCCCAAAGGCGGGACCGAATTCGCGATCGGCGTGCCGAGCGACGGCGACCACCGGCGGACCGACCTCGACGCCGGCGACGCCGAGTGGGTGGCGGTCGCTGGCGACCGCCTGATCGCACGCCCCGCCCGACGGACCGAACACAGAGGTGATTCAACATGGCGCTAGGACTGAACGTCGACCGACCGGACGCGACCTGTGAGGACGAGAACTGCCCGTTTCACGGCACGCTCAGCGTGCGTGGGCAGACACTCGAAGGCACAGTCGCGTCCACGGACATGGACAAGACGGTAATCGTCGAGCGAGAGTACGACGTTGGGGTTCCCAAGTACGACCGGCTGATGAAACGCCGGTCGCGGGTCCCCGCTCACGCCCCCGAGTGTCTCGCACTCGATGAGGGCGCAACCGTGACGATCGCGGAGTGTCGACCGCTCTCGAAGACGAAAAGCCACGTCGTCGTCGACGTGGTCGAGGCATCGGACGAGCCCGGAGGTGCGGACTGATGGAGGCGATGAACGTCGACGTCACCCAGGGGCTCGAAAAGGGATCGATCATCACGTGTGCGGACAACACCGGCGCACGCGAACTGAAAGTCATCAGCGTGACCAACTACGGCGGGCGGAAGAACCGCCACCCGAAGGCGGGACTCGGTGACAAGATCACCGTCTCGGTGACGAAAGGCACGCCGGAGATGCGCCGCCAGGTCCTCGAAGCGGTCGTGATCCGCCAGCGCAAGCCCGTCCGACGACCGGACGGCACGCGGGTCAAATACGAGGACAACGCCGCCGTCATCGTCGACGAGAACGACGACCCCCGCGGCAACGAGATCAAGGGGCCGGTCGCCCGCGAGGTGGCCGAACGGTTCGGCGCAATCGGATCGACCGCGACGATGATCGTCTAACTATGACAGAACAACCACACAAACAACGCAAGCGACAGGCGAACGCTCAGCTGCACGAGCGACACGCGCAGGTCCGGGCGACGCTGGCCGACGATCTCCGCGAGGAGTACGGTCAGCGATCGGTTCGGGTCAACGAGGGCGATACCGTCGAGATCATGCGTGGCGACGACGCCGGGGAGACCGGCGAGGTCGTCGACGTCGACCTCAAAGACGCCACGATCGATGTCGAGGAGATCACCCTCGAAACCGCCGACGGCGAGGAGGTCCCCCGACCGCTCGATACGAGCAACGTCCGGGTGACCGACCTCGATTTGAGCGACGAGCGGCGGGTCGAACGCCTGGAATCGGAGGCGGATACCGCATGAGCAACCACCAGAAGCGACTGTCAGTACCGAACTCCTGGCCGGTCGAGCGCAAGACCGAGACCTTCACGGTCGCGCCCGACGGCCCGCACGGCGAGGCAGGGGTGCCTCTGTTGATCGTCCTGCGGGACGTGCTGGGCTACGTCGACAGCCGGAAGGAAGCCCGATACGCCCTCGACCAGGATCAGGTCCTGATCAACGGCGACCCCGAGGGCGACGAAACGCGTCCGGTGGGGATGTTCGACATCCTCGCGTTCAGAGAGCGCGAGGAGTACTACCGGGTGTTCCCCGGCGAGGGCGGTCGGCTCGCGCTGACCGAAATCGACCGCGAGGACGCCCAGTCCAAACTCGGCAAGATCACCTCGAAGACCGAGGTCGCGGGCGGACGGATTCAGCTCGGTCTGCACGACGGCGAGACGCTCGTCGTCGACGAGGCGGGCTACTCGCCCGGCGATTCGATCGTCGTCGCGAATGACAGCGAGGAGATTCTGGCCCACTTCGAGTACGAGGAGGGCGAACTCGTCACTGCCGTCGACGGCCAGCACGCCGGCGAGATCGGCCGGATCGACGAGATTCAGGTCACGCCCGGCAGCGGGACGAACAACGTCCTCGTCGAGCAAGAGGAGGGCCGCTTCGAGACGATCGAGGAGTACGTCGTCGTCATCGACGAGAACTTCGTCGAGAGCGACGACGCCGACGACGAGACTGCAGCGGCCGACGCCGACGACGATGACGCAGCCGATGCCGACGACGATGACACAACTGACGCCGACGACGGAGGTGACGACGAATGAGCTCCGAGGCCGACAGCGGATTCCACGAGATGCGCGAGCCGCGGATCGAGAAAGTCGTCGTCCATATGGGCATCGGCCACGGCGGGCGCGATCTGGCGAACGCCGAGGAGATCCTCGAAGCAGTCACCGGTCAGCAGCCCGTTCGGACGACCGCCGACGCGACCGTCGGGGAGTTCGACATCCGCGAGGGCGATCCGATCGGAACGAAGGTCACGCTGCGCGGCGCAGACGCCGAATCCTTCCTCGAAACGGCGTTCGAGTTCACCGGGATTTCGGCGAGCCAGTTCGACGAGACGGGCAACGTGAGCTTCGGTGTCGAGGAACACACGAACTTCCCCAGCCAGGAGTACGACCCCGAGACGGGTATTTTCGGGCTGGACGTGACCGTCAACCTCGTCCGGCCGGGCTACCGCGTCGCCAAGCGCGACAAGGCCAGCCGGCCGATTCCCGACGGACACCAGCTCGACCCGGCGGACGCGATTCGATTCGTCGAGCAGCGATTCGACACGGAGGTCACAGATGAGTGAGACCGACGCCACGGGCGAACAGGCCGCAAAGCGCACCGAAACGCGCGAGGCCTGTCAGCGGTGTGGCCGCGAGCAGGGCCTGGTCGGCAAGTACGACATCTGGCTCTGCCGGCAATGCTTCCGCGAGATCGCCCGGGACATGGGCTTCGAGAAGTACAGCTAACGATGACATCCAACGATCCACTCAGCGACGCGCTATCGGCGATCGACAACGCCGAGAGCGTCGGCAAGCTGAATCAGCGAGTGACGCCCGCCTCGAACGAGATCGGGTCGGTCCTCGAGGTACTCTACGACCGCGGCTACGTTGCGGGCTTCGAGTACGTCGAGGACGGCACGACCGACGCGTTCGAGGTCGAACTGAACGGTGCAGTCAACGAGTGTGGCTCGGTCACGCCCCGCTATTCGGCGGGCGCCGACGAGTTCGAGCAGTGGGAGAAGGAGTTCCTCCCCGCCCGGGATTACGGGACGCTCGTCGTGACCACCAGCCACGGGATCATGAGCCACTACGAGGCCCGCGAAGCGGGCGTCGGTGGCCAGGTGATCGCGTACGTCTACTGACAATGCCACGAATCGAATGCAAACTGCCGGACGCGGTCGATGCGACGGTCGATCACCTCGATCTGACCGTCGAAGGGCCCGAGGGAACGGTGTCGCGACGCCTCTGGTATCCGGACGTGTCGGTCTCGATCGAGGAGGTACCGACGGAGGCGGACGGAAACGACGACACCGTCGAGGCGGTCGTCATCGAGAGCAACGAGTCCGATGCCGAGACCCGAGCGACCCTGGGCACCTTCGAGAGTCACGTCGAGAACATGATCCACGGCGTTCAGGAGACCTGGAGCTACGAGATGGAAGTGTACTACTCGCACTTCCCGATGCAGGTCTCCGTCGAGGGCGACGAGGTCGTCATCGAGAACTTCCTCGGCGAGACGGCTCCGCGTCGGACCGCGATCCACGGCAACACGACGGTCGAGGTCGACGAAGAGTCGATTACGCTGTCCGGACCCAACATCGAGGACGTGGGTCAGACGGCCGCAGACATCGAACAGTTGACCCGGGTGACCGACAAGGACGCCCGGATCTTCCAGGACGGCGTCTACATCACCGAGAAGCCAACTCGAGGTGGGGCCTGATGAGTGCACCAGACGACATCGAGGCAATCAGCGGCGTCGGCGAGACCAAAGCCGAGGCGCTCCGGGAGGCGGGGTACGACTCCGTCGAGGCGGTCGCCGCGGCCGATCAGGACGAACTGGCCGAGGTCGAGGGCATCGGCAACGCCCTCGCGGCCCGAATCAAGGCCGATCTCGGCGATCTAACGGTCGAGGAGGAAGCCGGCGATGCGTCCGACGACAGTGCGTCGGCCGCCGAGGACACCGAAGCGTCCGAGGAGGCTGACTCGGTGTCGGCCACCGACGATACATCCGACGCGTCGGCCGAGAGCGACGACGCCGACGACGGTAGCGACGACGCCGACGACATTCCCGCGGACCTCACCGATATCAGTGGCGTGAGCGACGATCGCGCCGATGCGCTCCGGGAGTCGGGCTACGACTCCGTCGAGGCCGTCGCCGGGGCCGAGCAGGCGGACCTGGCCGAGGTCGAGGGGATCGGCAACGCCCTCGCGGCCCGGATCAAGGCCGACCTCGGCGACCTCGATGTGGAGGACCGCGAGGTCCCCGACGAGCCGGACGAGACCGACGACGAGGGCACCGAGACGGAACTTCGACCGCGCGGGCTGACCGAGAAGACGCCGGATCTCGACGAGGAAACCGAGCGTCTGCTCGCCCAGCGCCAGCGGGTGTCGACCCCGCAGTTCAACCGCCAGGATCACCACAAGAAAAAGCGTGTCCCGACCTCGTGGCGGCGCCCGAAAGGCGATCTTTCGAAACAGCGTCGCGGCGTCAAGGGCAAAGGCGACACCGTCGAGGCGGGCTTTCGCTCGCCGAAAGCGACGCGTGGCCTCCACCCGAGTGGCTTCGAGGAAGTTCGAGTCCACAACACCGACGACCTCGAGGAGGTCGACCCCGACACGCAGGCGGTCCGGATCGCCTCGACGGTCGGCGATCGCAAGCGCGAACGGATCGAAGAACGGGCCGAAGACGCCGACATTCGCGTCCTCAACCCGACCTACGTGGAAGTGGAGGTGGCAGAATGACTGATCTGAGCGCACAGAAACGACTCGCCGCGGACGTGCTCGATGTCGGGGAGAACCGCGTCTGGTTCGATCCCGAGGCCCAGGGCGAGATCGCCGACGCGATCACGCGCGAAGACGTTCGCGAACTCGTCGACAACGGGACGATCCAGGCCAAAGACGACGATGGCAACTCCCGCGGTCGCGTGCGCGAACGCAATGCCAAGCGTGCAGAGGGCCACCGCAAGGGCCACGGCACCCGGAAGGGCACTGCCGGGGGGCGCGAGGACCCCAGCGAGGTGTGGACCTCGACGATCCGCGCCCAGCGCGAACGGCTGCGGGAGTTGCGCGAGGATGGCGACATCGATCGATCGACGTATCGCACGCTCTACGACCGCGCGAGCGGCGGCGAATTCGACAGTGTCGCCGACCTCGAGCGGTATATCGACGACCAATACGGTGACTAACATGGCAACAGGACCACGCTACACGGTCGGCATGCGACGCCGCCGCGAGGGCCGGACGGACTACCATCAGCGGTTGCGCCTGCTGAAATCCGGCAAGCCGCGGCTCGTCGCCCGAACGAGCAACGCGGCGGTCAGGGCGCAGCTGGTGACGCCCGGCCCCGACGGTGACGAGACGCTGGCAGCAGCCGTCTCGACCGACCTCGCTGACTACGGCTGGGAGGCACCGACGGGTAATCTGCCCGCGGCGTACCTCACCGGCCTGCTCGCGGGGCGGCGCGCCCGGGCGATCGGACTGGAAGAGGCCGTGCTCGATATCGGCCTCAACACGCCGACGCCGGGCAGCAAGGTGTTCGCAGTACAGGAAGGTGCAATCGACGCTGGGCTCGAGGTTCCCCACAACGACGACGTGCTCGCAGACTGGTCGCGCACGCGCGGCGAACACATCGCCGATTATGCCGACCAGCGCGAGGACGATCTCTACAGTGGAGACTTCGACGCCACGGAGTTGCCCGCACACTTCGATTCGATGCGGGAGCAACTGCTCGAGGAGGACATCGAACTATGAGCGCAGACGGATGGGAACCACAGACGCGGCTCGGAAAACAGGTCGCCGACGGCGAGATCGACTCGATGCGGGCGGCCCTGAACGCCGGGCTGCCGCTGAAGGAACCGGAGATCGTCGACCAGCTCGTCCCCGGGCTGGAAGACGAGGTGCTGGACATCAACATGGTCCAGCGCATGACCGACTCGGGCCGCCGGGTGAAGTTCCGGTGTGTCGTCGTCGTGGGCAACCGCGACGGCCTCGTCGGCTACGCCGAGGGGCGTGACGACCAGGTCGGCGGCGCGATCCAGAAGGCCATCGAGATCGGCAAGCTCAACCTGATCGACGTTTCGCGTGGCTGTGGATCGTGGGAGTGTGGCTGCGGTCGCCCGCACACGGTCGCGCTCCGGACGACCGGCAAGGCCGGTAGTGTCGAGGTCGAACTCCAGCCCGCACCGCGCGGGCTCGGACTCGCGGGCGGAGAGACCGTCCGACACGTCCTCGAACTCGCCGGGATCGAAGACGCCTGGACCCGATCCAGCGGCAACACCCGGACGACGGTCAACTTCGCGAAAGCGACCTTCGACGCGCTCCGGAAGACCGCGGAAGCGCGCGTCCCCGAGCGTACGTTCGAGAAGCGCGAGGTGATCGAGTGATGGAAGCGCTCGTCCAGCTTCGCGGCGAAGTCGACATGACTGGATCGATCGAGGACACCCTCGAAATGCTCAATCTCGGGCGCGTCAATCACGCGACGGTCGTCCCCGAGACGGACGCCTACGAGGGCATGATCGCAGTCGTCAACGATTATGTCGCCCACGGCGAGCCCTCGGCGGACGTACTCGGTGAGGTCATCGAGCGCCGCGGCGAGCCCACCGATGCCGACAGCGTCGAGGCGGCACTGGAAGCGGCCGGCTACGACGACGCCCAGGCTGCGGCCGAGGCACTGCTTGCCGAGGAGATCACCCTCGACGAACTCGGTCTGGAGCCCACGCTCCGCCTGCACCCGCCGCGTGGCGGTCACGAGGGCATCAAACAGCCGATCCCGGAGGGCGGTCAACTCGGGCCGATCGATACCGACCGGATGGACGATCTCCTGGAGGCGATGCGATGACATCCAAGAAACGACGCCAGCGCGGCAGCCGCACCCACGGCGGTGGCTCCCAGAAGAACCGACGCGGGGCGGGCCATCGCGGTGGTCGTGGTGCGGCCGGTCGTGACAAGCACGAACAGCACCTGCACGACCCACTCGGCAAGTCCGGGTTCACGCGGCCGGAGAAGGTTACCGACGATGTCGCGGAGGTCTCACTGCAGAAACTCGACGAGGACGCCGCGCTGCTCGCGGCCGACGGACTCGCCGAGGAGGTTGAGGGCGGCTACCGCATCGACGCTCGCGAGATCGCTGACGACAACGAGGCCGATCTCGTGAAGGTCCTCGGGAGCGGTCCGCTCCGGGGGGAACTCGAGGTCGTCGCCGACGCGTTCAGCGACGGGGCCCGAGCGGCCATCGAGGAGTCGGGTGGGACCGCCGAGTTGACCGAACTGGGACAGGATCGACAGACCGAAGACGACGGCGAGAGCGACGACTAGCGATGAGCTGGAAGGACACCGCCGAACCGGTCCTCACGCGGATGCCGACCGTGCGCCGGCCCCAGAAACACGTTCCGTTCAAGCGGAAGCTGATGTGGACGGCGGGCATCCTCGTGCTGTATTTCTTCCTGACGAACGTCCACCTGTTCGGGATGCCCGTCGGCGGGGCGACCGACGCGTTCGGGCGCTTCCGATCGATTCTCGCCGGGGGATCGGGGACCATCCTGCATCTCGGGATCGGTCCGATCGTCACGGCGAGCATCGTGTTGCAGTTGCTCGGCGGCGCTGACCTGCTCGGACTCGATACCGAGAACAACCCGCGCGATCAGGTCCTCTACCAGGGCCTCCAGAAATTCCTGGTGCTGGTGATGATCTGTCTGACCGGGCTGCCGATGGTGTTCGCGAGTGACTTCTTGCCCGTCGGTGACGCGGCCCTGCGAGCCCTCCCCATTGGCGAGCTGGGGGTGAAGTGGTTGATCTTCGGCCAGATCGCCCTCGGCGGTGTCCTCGTCCTCTATATGGACGAGGTCGTCAGCAAGTGGGGCGTCGGGAGCGGTGTCGGCCTGTTCATCGTCGCCGGCGTGAGCCAGCAACTGTTCGGCGGCCTGACCATCCAGTCGTTCGGTCCGACGCCATCGATCGACAATCTCACCTTCGGGATCATCCCGCGATGGATCGGCCTCGCGACGGGATCGATCGAAGCGCCATCGACACTGAGTGGCTGGCTGCTGACCCAGCAGGGCCTGGGGCTCATTCCGATCATCACGACGATCCTGATCTTCGTGATCGTCGTCTACGCCGAGTCCGTTCGCGTCGAGATCCCACTGAGTCACGCTCGGGTCAAGGGCGCTCGCGGTCGGTTCCCCGTGAAGCTCATTTACGCGAGTGTCCTGCCGATGATTCTCGTCCGGGCACTCCAGGCCAACATTCAGTTCCTCGGGAAGATTCTCGCCCAGCAGTGGACGCAGATGCCGGCGTTCATCGGGCAGTATTCGGAAAGCTCCAGTGGAGCGCTTCAGGTGAGTGGCGGGTTGTTCTACTATCTTGCTCCGATCCATGTCCCGGAGCAGTGGATGTGGTGGCTCGGTCGGACGGCGGCAGCAAATCAAGAGCCATGGCAGATCTTCCTCCGTGTCGGGATCGACCTCGGCGTGATGGTCTTCGCCGGCGGGTTGTTCGCGGTCTTCTGGGTCGAGACCTCCGGGATGGGTCCGGAGGCGACCGCCCAGCAGATCCAGAACTCCGGAATGCAGATCCCCGGGTTCCGGCAGAACCCGTCCGTTCTGGAGAAAGTACTGGCTCGCTATATCCCGCAGGTGACGGTCATCGGCGGGATGCTCGTCGGCTTCCTCGCCGTGATGGCGAACTTGCTGGGTACGATCGGTGCGGTCTCCGGGACGTCACTGTTGCTCACGGTGAGTATCACCTACAAGATCTACGAAGAGATCGCCGAGGAGCAACTCATGGAGATGCACCCCATGATGCGCCAGATATTCGACTAGTACGGTCAATCACGACGCAACCCGATCGGCCATCGACGGCTCTTCTCCGAATCCGACGAACAGTAGCGTTCCACCCAGGGCGATCGCACCGCCGACCGCGAGCGCGACCGGCGGGGCGACCCACGTCCAGAGTGCACCACCGAGGGCCGCACTCGGGATGACGACGACGTTTCTCACCAGGTAGTAGGTTCCCGTCACGCGCCCGCCAGCCCCCGATTCGGCCGGGCCGACGATCAGCGCCTTGTGTGCGGGCAGGCCCGCAAAGCGCAGGCCCGATGCCGCAAAGATCGCGATCATCGCCCACGGCGTCGCTGGCGCAACGGTCAGCGCGAGTGGAATCAGCCCGTAGACTGCAAACCCGGTCGCGACGACGGGTTTGTACCCGATTCGATCGGCGACCGCCGCCGCTGGAACCATCAGTGCGATCGCGACGAGCATCTCCAGTCCGAATAGATACCCCACGAACGTCGCGGGGGTGAGATCGATCGCCCACGTCCACGGACCCATCCGAAGGGTGGTCTCCAGACCGACCGCACGCCACTGGGTCACGACGAGGACGAGAAACACGTAGATCACGCCGTTACCGAACCGGACGAGCGTGTCACCGGCCAGGAGCGGCCGAAGCGGAGCGGGCATCGCCCGGAGGTCTTCACCGATCCGATCGAGGCCCTCGAACGCTCGCCCGATCGAGTCAGCGCTCGCGTCGTACAGACGGTGCTGAACGATCGTACCGAGTCCGCCCGCGAGGACGGCAATCGCGAGCACGAATCGAAATCCCGCCCGGAAGTCAGTTCCCACGCCGATAAGAACGGCCGCGAGCACGGGCCCGATCAGAAATGCCAGCCGGCGGATGCTCTCGGTACTCGCGAATCCGGCGGCGAGTTGGCCCGGATCGGTGGCCTGGCGGACGACCGCGAACGTCGCTCCAAGACCGAACGACTTCCAGGCCTGGGCGAGCAGCAGGCCGACGAACACCCAGAGCCAGGGTTCGATGACGATCGGGCCGATCTGAATCGGTGAGAGCCATGAGGCACCCAGCCAGATCGCGACGCCGAGAGTCGCGATCGCTCCGAACAGCGTCAGCGCTCGGCGCGACCCGATCCGATCGGAGATCGTACCGCCGGGATAGGGATACAGTGCGCTGATCGCGTTGCCGACGGTCCCGAACAGGCCGACGATCAGTCCCGACGCGCCCAGCACCTGGAGATATACCGGCAGGTAGCGCGTGGTCATCTGGAAAGCCAGACTGAATGCGAACATCGCCACCGAGAGCACGATCACGCCCCGATCGAGCGCGAACACCGCATCGAGTCGATCCCGAACGGTCGAGCGAACCATACGTCGGCTGATCGCGCGCCCGTGACAACAGTGTTCGGGGACTGGGGACACCGTCGTCCCCGTTGGAAGCCCTTAACCGGCCGCTTCCACAACCCCCGGTATGGACTACGACGAGATGCTCGATCGCGGGATGGACGAAACGCCCGAGATCGCCGACCGAAGCGATCGATTCGAGGTCCCTGACCCGGAGGTCCGACAGGAGGGCAATGTCACCGTCTTCGAGAACTTCCAGTCAGTGATCGACCACCTCGATCGCGAGGAGGATCACGCGATGAAGTCACTCCAGAACGAACTCGGAACCAGTGGCCATATCGACGAGAGCGGTCGTGCCCGTCTCACTGGCTCGTTCAGCCAGCGTCGCATCGACGACGCACTCGACGAATACGTCGTGGAGTTCGTCATCTGCTCGGAATGTGGTCTTCCCGATACACACCTCGAACGCGAACAGGGGGCACTTCTCGTACAGTGTGAAGCCTGTGGAGCCCGATCCTCGACGAACTCCTGAATCCATCGGCGGCCCACCCCGGCCGCGACGGGGCCGATCCACTCACGGTCCCAAAACGACGGTTGCTCGAGGTCTGTGTCGGTCCGTGTTACTCGAAGTCCGCTTCGAACTCGTCGGAACTCTCGGAATCGGCCGTTTCGGATTCGACCTCGCCGCTCGGAGCGCGACCGCTCTCGGACGAGGACGAAATCGTATCTCCTTTCATCTCGTTGAGCTCCTGTTCGACCTCCTCGCGGCCCTTCTTGAACTCGCCCATTGCTTCGCCGGTCGATCGAGCGAGTTTGGGAATCTTGTTCGCGCCGAACAGCAGCACGGCGATCAGGAGGATGACGAGCAGTTCGGGACCCCCAGCCATTCCACCCATTCCCGGGATCAGGACGATCATGTCTGACATCTGTACCCCTACTTAGCTTGGTTCCGATTATAGGCTTTTTGTTCGG
>JBDGTN010000046.1:5642-13334 GCA_042216835.1 Halococcoides sp. | reverse complement strand
TTGAGTATCGTAACTTGGTTTCAGGACTTAGCATGAAGTAACTAAATAGTGCGGTCGTCCTCGGCCCGACGCTCGCCCGAGACATCGACATCGCCATCCACGCCGAGCGCCTGCCGGTCTCTCACGAGTCGACCACCTGGTTTCACGTCACCGTCGAGTGTTCGGACTTCGATGCGTTCGAGGCCGCCCTAACAGACGATCCGACCGTCGCGAACGCCGAAGTCTTCGCCGAGTACGACCCGACGCGGCGGAGCTATCGACTGACCATCGCCGACGACGTGCCGGTGATGACGGCCAACGCCGCCGCACTGGGCGAGGAACTGATCGATCTCCGCTCGACGGCCGACGGCTGGCGCGTCCAGTTGCGGACGAACGATCGCGATTCGATCCGGGCGTTCGTCGAGTTCTGTGAGGCCCACGACATCGACTGTTCGCTCCGGCGAGTGTACGAGGCGCGCGATCCCGTGGGGACGATCGCCGTCCCCGTCGACGCACCCGACGCCGAGTTACTCCGGGCCGCCCTCGAAGCGGGCTACTTCGAGGTCCCTCGCGAAACCAGCCTCGCCGCGCTCGCCGAGGAGTTCGACTGCGCGGAGTCGACGCTCTCGGAGCGCCTCCGTCGGGCCACTCGCGACATCCTCGCCGAGGCCCTGAGAGCCGACGAGTCGGGTCCGTCTTAAAGGACAAACCAGTTCGGAGTCAACCCCATCCGACCCCATCGCCTACCAGTAGTTGTCATGCAACGCCAACTGGTGGGGACATCGAAACGGACGCGGGCGGGCAAAGAGTCGGGGGCGACCCGATCGATCGGGCCACGGTGCGAGTGACGATCGATGTCGACGGCCGTCGGCTGGTCTACGAGGAAAGCGACCTCGGGGATCTCTCGATCGACTGGTGACCCAGACTCCCGGGAATCGCGCCAGAGAATTTCGAAAAGACACGGTGGCACGCGTCGAGGTCGACGCGGTTGGCGACTGGTTTGCCGGCAGGCCGCCACTACTGCCGGTCGAAACCACCGCGTCTCGAACGAAGCCTGTCCGGGAGCTGACCGCTCCAATCGCATCCGCGAGCAACACTGACAGGTTACGCGCCGCTTTTTGGGATCGATCGCCTAAACGAAGCGATGATCCTCGCTCAACTCCCGGGCGGTCCGGAATTGCTCGTGATCGCGCTGATCGCGATTATCCTGATCGGCGTCCTGTTGATCCCAATTGCGCTGCTCGGGACTGGCCTGTACGTGATCTTTCGATCGGGATCGGACGACACGGCCAGCACCGGTGAATTGAGTGCTGACGACACGCGCGATGCAACCACCGAGGAGTCCGGCACGCCCCCCGACCCGAATTGACCGGGGGCGATCGGCGTCGAAAACGGGACGATCGGCGTCGACGCGACCGATCAGATGACGCGGTTCTGCAAGAAGTCGAGGTGTTTGGCGTTGAAAACGATCTTGACCTCGTCGGTCTCGGGCGTTCCCACACAGGTCAGGCGGACACCCTTGTCTTCGATCTCCTCGTCGGAGAGGATCTGTTGCATGTCCATGTCGACCTCGCCCTCGGTGACGATCGCCGCGCAGTTGGCACATGCCCCGGCCCGACACGAAAAGGGCCAGTCGAAGCCCTGCGCTTCGGCGGATTCGAGGATATACTCGCCTTCGGCGACCTCGAGGCTCCCGTGCTCGGTTTCACCGAGATCGAGATCGGCCGCTTTCTCGAAGAGGTCGTCGTCCTCGATGTCCCAGCCCTGATCGTCGATGACTTCGTAGTTGAGGTATTCGACAGTTGGCATCGGACCGGAATTGGATCGCCCTTGTGTTAAATGATACCCTTGTGAATGCGGTGAGATCCCACATCACTGGTAGTCGAATCGATCAGTTCGAGCGAGACACGGCGGCGAGCGACCCCACGCCGGTCGGTCGACGCGCCGTGGCCGATAGTCGCTCAGAACGGTCCCATCCCGCCCATGCCACCCATCCCGCCGCCACCGTCAAGTTGCTCCATCATTCGACCGATATCGCCATCGCCCATCCCCTGGAACTGATCGAGCGTCCGATCCATCATCTGGTGTTGCTGGAGGAGTTCCCGGACGGTCTCGGAATCGGTACCAGACCCACGCGCGATCCGCTCGACTCGATCGGGGCCCACCGACTGAGGATTTTCGAGTTCCTCGTCGGTCATCGAGTCCATGATGACCTCGAAGGTCCGCATACGCTCTTCGGTGACATCCATCGCGTCGTCGGGCAACTGGTCTATGATGCCGCCGCCCATGCCGGGAATCATGTCCATCACCTGATCGAGCGGCCCCATCTGATTCATCGCCTCCATTTGCTTGCGCATGTCCTTCAGCGTAAACTCCCCCTCCATCAGGTCTTCGGGATCCCACTCTTCCTCGTCGCCGGTTTCGGCCATCGCGCGCTCGACGCGCTCGGCGAGTTGTTCGAGATCGCCCATCCCGAGAAGTCGCGAGACGAATCCCGAGGGCTCGAACCGCTCGACATCCTTGACACCCTCGCCGGTCCCGAGGAAGGCGATCGCGGCGTCGGTCTCGTCGACGGCAGCGAGCGCCCCGCCACCTTTCGCCGTCCCGTCGAGTTTCGTGATCGCGACGCCGTCGATGCCGTCGGCGACCGCACGATCGAACTCCTCGGCCTGATCGCTTGCGGCCTGGCCGATCGCCGCGTCGAGCACGAGGATCGTCTCGTCTGGCTCGACGACGCGATCGATCGCCTCGAGTTCCTCGATCAGATCGTCTTCGAGAGCGTGCCGACCGGCGGTGTCGACGATCTGAACCTCGGCGTCGCTCGTCGCTGCCAGACCGTCGCGGGCGATCTGGACGGGATCGTCGGCGTCGGGATCGCCGTAGAAGTCAACCTCCGCGCGCTCGGCCATCTGCTCGGCCTGTTCGTATGCCCCGGGGCGGAACGTGTCGGTCTGGATGATCGCCGGGCGCAGGCCCTTCGTCGAGAACCACCACGCCATCTTCGCCGCGGTCGTCGTCTTCCCCGACCCCTGGAGGCCCGCGAGGACGATGGTCCGCTCTTCGAGGGGCAACTCCATCGAATCGCCCACGAGATCCACCAGTTCCTCGTAGACGATCCGCAGGACGTGATCGCGGGCAGAGGTGCCCGCCGGCGGTTCTTCGTCGAGGGCCCGCGACCGGATCGCCTCCGAGAGGTCCTGCACCAGGCCCACGTCCACGTCGGCCTGGAGCAGCGATCGCTGAATCTCGGTGACGACCTCGTCGACGTCCTCTTCGTCGATGCGTGATTTGCCCCGCAGGGAGTCCAGCGTCCCGCGGAGCGATTCACCGAGATCGTCGAGTACCATTGGTGTGGGATTCGCGAGTCCGCCGGTCAACCCTTTCGGTCGGCGTCGATCCGTGGGAGCGGCTCACTCGGTCGCGCTGCGCTTGCCGAGGACGTACCCGATCGCCACGAAGACGAGTGGGCCGGCGACGAACATGCCGAGAAGGATGAAAAGAATCACGAGCAGTTCCGGTCCGCCAGCCATGCCACCCACTCCGGGAATGCCGAGGAGCATACGTCGTCGTATTCGAGAGCACGATATACCGGTTTCGAACGACGGCCGGGATCGGCGGCGAGCGCGATGGCGGTCGCTGGTCTACCGGAATCGCCCCAGGAGCTGGTAGTCCCGGTCGGGCGAGTATCGCCGGAACAACAGACTGTTCGTGAGTACCGACACCGACGAGGAAGCCATCGCCGCGGCCGCGAGCACTGGCTGCAACAGGCCCAGCGACGCCAGCGGAATCATCGCCGTGTTGTACCCCAGCGCCCAGACGAGATTCTGTGTGATCTTCTGCAGGGTCGCCTCCGAGATGCGGATCGCCTTCACGACATCGAGCGGATCGGCCCGCATGAGCGTCACGTCGGCCGCCTCGATCGCCACGTCGGTGCCCGATCCGATCGCCGTCCCGACGTGGGCGACCGCGAGCGCGGGCGCGTCGTTGACGCCATCCCCGACCATCATCGCCCGGCGACCGTCGGCCTGGATGGCCTCGACGGCGTCGGACTTGTCTTCGGGGAGAACCTCCGCGCGCACGGCGTCGGGATCGATACCGACCTCGCCGGCCACGGCCCGTGCGGTCCGTTCGTTGTCCCCGGTGATCATCATCACCGCCAGTCCGCGATCCTGCAGCGAAGCGACGGCCTCGCGAGCGCGCTCCCTGACGGTGTCGGCGTCGGCGACGACGCCCGCGAAAGCACCGTCGACGGCAACCAACATCGCCGTCTTGCCCTCGCCTTCGAGTCGCTCCATGGTGTCGGCCGCGGGCGAGGGGTCGATGTCCGCCTCCCGAAGGAGTGTGCGATTCCCGACCAGAATCTCGCGGCCCTCGACGACGGCGCGAATGCCCTGTCCGGGGACGTTCTCGAAATCGTTCGGCTCGGGAACGCCGAGCCCACGTTCCTCGGCGCCCTCGACGATCGCCTGCCCGAGAGGGTGTTCGCTGCCCCTCTCGGCGCCGGCCGCGAGCCGGAGGATGGCATCCTCGTCGAGGGCGTCGCCGGTCGCAGCCCCGCCATCGGCGCGGGCGTCGAGCGCGACCACGTCGGTGAGTTCCATTGCGCCCTCGGTGAGTGTCCCCGTCTTGTCGAAGACCACCGTGTCGACATCCCGGGTCCGTTCGAGGATGTCACCGCCTTTGAACAGGACGCCGTTTTGAGCGCCGATTGTCGTCCCGACCATCGTCGCCGCGGGCGTCGCCAGGCCGAGCGCACAGGGACAGGCGATCAGGATCGCCGATGCGAAGACGACGATCGCGAATTCCAGCACCGAGATCGATCCGCCGACGACGACCGGGCCGCCGCCGACCAGGCCCCACAGCGGGAGCGCCTCGACCAGTCCGGCGAGCACCTCGGGGAACAGAAACCAGACGATCGACCAGAAAATAGCGTTCGCGATGACTGCCGGGACGAAGTACGCCGAGATCCGGTCGGCGAGGTTCTGAATGTCGGGCTGGCGGGACTGGGCTTCCTTGACGGTCTGGACGATCTGCTGGAGGGCGGTGTCCGCGCCGACCTTCGTCGCCTCGACGACGAGGATGCCGTTCTCGTTGATCGTCGAGCCGACCACCTCGTCGCCCTCGGTCTTCTCGACGGGCACGCTTTCCCCGGTCACCATCGATTCGTCGACCGCCGACGATCCGTCGACGACGACCCCGTCGGTCGGAATCTTCTCGCCGGGACGGACCTTCATCCGGTCGCCAACCGCGACCTCGTCGATCGGCACCTCGCGCTCGGAGCCGTCCTCGACGATCGTCGCGGTCTCGGCCTCCATCGCGAGCAGTTCACGGAGCGCCTCGCCGGCCTGTCCCTTCGAGCGCGCTTCGAGGTAATTGCCCAGCGTGATGAAGACCAGGATCAACACCGCCGTGTCGAAGTAGACCTGTCCCGCGATCAGATTCGCGATGACGGCGATCGAGTACAGATACGCCGTGGATGATCCCAGCGCGATGAGGACATCCATGTTCGCGCGGCGGTTGTTCACGAGCGCGTTGACCGAATTTCGGTAAAATGGCCAGCCGAGGACGATCTGCACGGGCGTCGCGATCGCGAGTTGCCAGAGCGCGATGTCGATCCCGAGCACGGTCTCGATCGTCCCGCCGAGCAGGATCTCGTCGGCCATCACGGCCAGGAGGGGAACTGCCAGCACCGCGCCGAACAGCGTCAGCCGACGCTGGCGGCGGATCTCCGCGGTCCGGGCCGCCTCGCGGGCGTCCTCGCCGTCGTCGCCCGCATCGTCCTCTCGAACGGGTGAATAGCCGGCGTCCTCGATCGCCGCCTCGATCGCCGATCGCGAGGTATCGGCCGGATTGTACGTGACCTGGGCCTCGTCGGTCGCGTAGTTCACGTCCGCGTCGATCACGCCGGCCGTGTCCGCGAGCGCGTCGTCGATCGTCGCCGCGCAGTTTGCACACGACATATCGGCGATCGCGACCGTCACCGACTCCCGGATGGCCTCATAGCCCGCCGCGTCGATCGTCTCGTAGATCTCCGACAGCGAGACCGCTTCGGAGTCGTACGTGACCGATCCCTCGTCGGTCGCATAGTTCGCGCTGGCCGACTCGACGCCGTCGATATCGCCGAGTGCATCCTCGATCGTCGCCGAACAGTTCGCACACGACATGCCCCCGAGTTCGAGGCGGGCGGTCCGGGTACTCATGGATAACCCGACCTATGGGGCCCCACACTTACCCCGGTTGTCGCTTCGACGATCGGGGTCTGACCCCCGTCGATCCTTGGAATCGAAAGCGATCGAGCACGAGACGTGGGCCCTGCCGGGATGTCACGTCAGGAGTCCCGATCGGTACGCCTAACTCGGTCGCAGGACTGGCCTCGCACATGGGAACGAACGTCAGGCACGGCACGATCGAGGGGGCCCCGACGGTCGATCGAAACATTACGCGGATCGTCGCCATCGGGACCGCACTCGTGGCGTTCAACATCGCGCTGATGTGGCTGTTGAGTCTGACGCCGGTCGCACCGCTGGCGAGTGGGCTGTTCTTGAACTATTTCGTGACGATCGGGTTTTTCGCCGTCACCGTCGGGGGCGGGTTCTGGCTCGCAAACGCCGGCCTCGAAAGCGAGAATGGCCTGCTCACTGGTGCTGGCGTCTCGCTGACCCAGGCCGGCTACGGCCTGTTCGGAGCGGCGATCCTCTGGAAGGCCTCGCAATGGGGCCTGTCGTCGTCGCTCCGCCTGACCGGCGTCGCGATTGCCGCGGTGATCACCGCCGCGATCACCGCCGTCGTGACGGTCGTGGTCTTTTCGATCGATCACTCCTTCGAGCGGTGGCAGACCTACGCTTTCGGCGGGTTCATCGGCGGGTTCGCCCTCGGCGCGATCGGATTTTTCGTGAATCCGATCCTGATGGCGCTCGCGGGCGTAACCTTTTTTCTGGCGTTCGTCTGTGATCTGACCTACGAGATCTGGGCCGTCCGCGAGGACCACCACGCCAGCGACCTCCGGTCGGCGATCGGCATCTACGTCGCCGTCATGGGCGTGTTCATCCACGTCCTGCAGTGGGTGTTGCGCATTCTTGCCATCCTGGAGAACTGACTCGGACGAGAATTCGCGCCGCGATCGATCAACCTCTCAGCGCGTTCCTCCCCGAGACTCCGCATCGATCGATGACCGTTTTCAACTGTGCGGTAGCGCGGAGTCTCCTTCTGCTCACGGCTTTGCCGTTCGCATGGTCAGCGGAACCTCCGGTTCCGCACTCTCCTCAAGCGCGAGCGAAGCGAGCGGGAGGGGGAAAAGCGCGTGTCGAAGCAGGGCACAACCGTCATGGTCACCCGGCTCGTCGACCCCACGAAGTCCAGTTCGGCCTTCAGACAGTCCTGTGAAGGGTGACGATACCAATATTGCGGGAGGGAAAGGGACGGTATCTCGGGATGGACGGGCCGCCGTCAACCGGCCCCGAAGGATGAATCGACGACGCGACCGCTCCGCGCTGGCTCGACCGGCCGCGAAGTCGCCGAGGTCACGTCCAATTAAATCGCCGCTGCCGACCGACCTCATCGGCAAACAAGTCGGTCCGGGACGATAACTCCCATCCGACGCCATGCAAGCCCCGTCCTCAGAGCGCCGAAGGCGATCAGGGCGGGGTAGTTGACATCCCCAGTGCCGGTTCAGTCACCGCCTCGCTGTCGCTCGGCGGTTCCCTGCACGGGCGC
>JBDGTN010000046.1:0-5542 GCA_042216835.1 Halococcoides sp. | reverse complement strand
CAGTGCCGGTTCAGTCACCGCCTCGCTGTCGCTCGGCGGTTCCCTGCACGGGCGCTGAGGGATTTGAACCCCCGGCAACGTGGTTCGAAGCCACGCACTCTGTCCAGGCTGAGCTAAGCGCCCTTACTCGCTCCAAAACGTGCGCAGTGAAAAAACCCACCATCCCGCCGTCCCCCACAGCTAAGGGCGTCGGCGTGCCATTACTCCCCATGCCACTTACTGACGACGATGCAATCGAAGACCTCCTCCGCTCGGCCACGACCGTCGCCGTGGTCGGCTGTTCGAGCACCCCGGGGAAAGACGCCCACGACATCCCCGCGTATCTCGACGAGGTCGGGTACGAGGTAATCCCCGTGAATCCCTACGCCGAGGCGGTCCTCGGGCGCGACGCCTACGATTCGCTGTCGGCCGTCGAGGAGGCGATCGACGTGGTCGACGTGTTCCGGCCGAGCGAGGAGGTGCCCGACATCGTCGACGAAGCGCTCGACCGGGACGACGGGGCGACGATCTGGCTCCAGCTCGGCATCGATCACCCGGAGGCCGTCGAGCGTGCGGAGTTTGCCGATCGAACGGTCGTCGCCGACCGGTGTATGAAAATCGAGTACGATCGGCTGATCGCCGATTAGGCCGATTCGTTCGCGTTGCCGTCGCCCGGCCCCGTGCCGGGATCGTCCGACCTCTCCCCGTCGCCTCCGCTCTGCTCGGCGCCACTCGAATCCGGGTCGTCGCCCTCAGTGGCGTCGTCGGCGTCCACGTCCTCGATCGATGCCTCGGCGATGACGGCGTCGGGGTCGAGGCCCTGCTCGGCGGCGATCGCCTCGATGAGCGCACGATTCTCGGCGACCTCGTGGTCGAGCCCATCGACGGTCTCGGCGGTCGTGTTGAGCTTCTTGCGGATCTCGATGACGTGCTCGCGGAGTTCGACGACGCGCTCGTAGAGTTCCTCTGCCACGTCGACGATCTTCTGGACGCGCTTGGCGGTATCGGTGAGAGCCATTGTCGGATCGAGGTGACGAACGCCTGTGGCACTTTCGGTGGGGTCGCCATCGAGCGAAAGGTCCTTGAGGGGAGCCGGCCGACGTTCATACGGACTAGGCCGGGCGGCCAGGCCCCGCCCCTCGCCCGCATGATGGTCTTGAGCGGGGGCCGAACACCGGAGACGTCGGATCCGCCGGGTGCGGACCCCGGCCTTCCCCCGGCGAAGCCTCGTCCCGCGGGGGCAGCGGTCCACGTCGGTTCGCCTGCAGGGGCGACTCGGCGTGGTTGACCGGCGCCAACCCGTCAGGCGCGGAAGCGAGCAGCGGAGCGCCGGACACCTGTCGCTCGCGGGGTTTCGGGGTGGAGGGACGGGCCGGGACTACCCGCGCCCGAACGATCCGGCAACTCCGGCCGTCCACTCCCATTCATCTCTCGATACCGATCGAACAGTCGGCGCTCTGGGAATTCCATCGAACGGGTCGGACAGTGGGTACCGCGGGCAGTCAGCGCCACAGCAGAATGGACGTATCGATCGATTCGATCGGGGTCGTTACTCGGTCTCGAATGCCGGACCGTCGATCACGAGGTCGCCACTGAGCGTCCGGTTGGGGTAGGGAATGTCGATTCCCCGGTCGTCGAAGCGCTCCTTGACGCTGGTGGTGTACTCGCCGCGGATGCGGACGACATCGGCCCGACTGGGATCGGCGATCCAGATACGGGCCTGGAGGACGACCGACGAATCGCCCAGTTCGGTCACCCGCACCGTCGGCTCGGGATCGGCGAGGATATCCGGATGGTCGTCGGCCGCGTCGAGGACGATATCGGTCGCAGCGTCGATGTCGTCGTCGTACCCGATGCCGAAATCGACTTTGAGGCGCAACTCGTCGGCGTCGACGGGATTTTTGATGATGCCGTCGGTGAGGTGGCTGTTCGGCACCGTCAGCAGTTCGTTGTCGAAGGTCCGGACCCGCGTCACGCGGAGGCTGATGTCCTCGACGCGCCCGCTGTGGCCGTCCCACTCGATCCAGTCGCCGATGCGGAACGGTCGATCGGTGAAGATGAACACGCCCGCGGCGAGATTTTTCATCACGTCCTGGAGCGCGAAGCCGACGGCGAGCGTCCCCGCGGCAGCGATCGTCGCCAGCGACTGGAGAAAACTCCCGAAGCCCGCCAGCCCGAACGCAACCGCGACGGCGACGAAGAGGATGGCGATGTTGACGATCTTCAGCAGCGGTTTCCGGGCGTGAGCGTCGAGATTCCGGGTGCGGAGGATGCGACCGATCGCCGGCGCGACGATCGCCCGCCCGACGACCACGAGCGCGACGAACACCGCGAGAAAGGTGATCGCGCTGCCGATCTCGGCGGCGTAGGGCAGGCCGGTCGCGTCCAGCGCCTCCCCGATCGGGCCCGCCGTGGCATTGGCGTCGATCGCCGCCCGGACGCCGCCAGTCATGCGTACACCGCCGTGTGTCCCCGCGTCTCGATGAGGTCCGCCTCGGCCCGATCCGCGAGGTCGGCCGCCAGCTCGTCGGTCGTCGTCCCCGAGCGAGCGGCCCGGTGAAAGCGGACCTTGACGAGTTCGCGATCGTCGAGTTGAGCGTCGAGTTCCTCGACGACGGGATCGAGGCCGCGCTTGCCCACCCAGAGGCTCACGTCGAGTTCGTGAATCTCCTGGCGTCGGTCGGTCATATCCACGTCTCCCGGTACAGATGGGAATACCTTACGGCGTGAGTGGCCGATCGGCCTCTTGGCGACGGACGATAGTTTTTCCCGCCAGCGCTCCCACGGTGGAGGTATGTCCCGCTGGGAGTGTGCGATCGAGGGCGACGATCGAACCTTCGATCGCGTCGAGGACCTGATTGTCCACCAGGCCAGCGCCCACGAACACGTCGAGTGCAAGGTCTGTGGGACCGTCTTGCCGGACGGCTATTTTGCGATCCGGCATGCCTTCGAGGAGCACACCCGGGCGGACTACGTGCGAGCTTACGACGCGACCGCTGCCGAGGTGCGCCGCCGCGAGCAGGTCAAGCAGGTCGTCGAGTCCGCCGCCGACATCCGCGAGGTCGTCGACCGCCTCGAGGGCGGCGACGGCACGCTCTAGGGTTCGCCCGCCGCCGGTTCAGTCCGCCGCCACTCCGAGTTCCGAATCGATCGCGATGGGGTCGTCCGCCTCGCAGACGAGCGCTCGGGCGTCAGACCGTGATTCGACCGCCTCGACGAATTCGGCGGTGTCGACCTCGATCGGCGGGAACGAATCATAGTGCATCGGGAGCGCGAGGTCGGCCCCGACCCAGTCGACGGCGATCGCGGCCTGCTCGGGCCCCATCGTGAAGTGATCGCCGATCGGGACGGCCGCGACGTCCGGCTGGAGGTACTCGCCGATCACGTCGGCCATCTCGCTCATGAGCGCGGTATCACCGGCATGATAGAAGAGGGGATCATCGCCACTGTCGAGCGGCGGGGCCGCCCCGATCAGGTAGCCCGCGGGCATCCCGCCGGTCGCGTCGGGGGCGGTCTCCATGCCGTTGGAGTGGTCGGCCCGGTGCATCGTCACGTGGGCGTCGCCCAGGTCGATCGTCCCGCCGAGATTGAACCCGATCGTCTCGCCAACGTCGAACGCCTCCTCGCAGTAGCCCACCACCTCGGGCGTGCCCGCGACCGGGCAGTCATATGCGCCCACGTCGGCGACGTGGTCGGCGTGGCCGTGGGTCAGGAGGACGTAATCGGGATCGACGTCCGTGGGATCGGCGTCGGTTTTCGGGTTGTCGAAGAAGGGGTCGACGAGCAGCGTGGTCGATTCGATCCCGACACGCCAGGTCGAGTGGCCAAACCAGGTGAGTTCCATGTCCGACCGTCCGGGTCGATCGCACTTAATCGTTGAGCGTCGGGTGGGACCGCACAGTATGGATAATACGGTCCACAATCTCACCCGAGGAGTTCCCGAACCCGGGATTCGAACAGGTCTTCGAGAGCGGTCCAGAGAATCTCGGTCGGAATCGTCGGCTCGAACGACGACGGCTCGTGGTGGGTGTCGTCAACGTCCGGGAGCTGATACTGAAAGTGGACCTGACCGAGTGCTGGGTGATCGTCGTCCCGATGCCAGCCACAGTTGAACCCCGTGTTCGGGTCGGCGTAGTGAATACGGTAGAACTGCTCGTCGTTGCGAAACCGCCACTCCACCTCGAGTGTGGGATCGTCGGGACCCGTCGGCGGTCGAACACGGTCGGCCGCGACGGTCGCTCGAAGAGAGCGTTTCACGATGCGGTCCGGTTCGTACGTGACAGTCGTGATCTCTGGCTGGCGATCGAGTACGTCCCTGAGTCCGCGATAGACCGTCGCATCGATGGTTCCTGGCAGACTCATGCGATCGACCGCGCGTCTCGATCGCTCGCCCAGTCGTATTCGTCGAGCGCGGCCCTGATGACTGGCTGACGGTCGAGGAGATGTTCCCACTCGCTGGCAATCTCGCGGCGGCGGTCGATCTCGTCGGTCGCGTCGAGGTCGGCGATCGTCGCCCGGAGTTCGCCCGGCCGTTCGACATCGAACTCCGCCGTCCAGTCGGCGATCGAGGACCGAATCGACGCGAGGGACCTCGTCAGTTCCTCCCGATCGTGCTCGCGCTGGAGGGTTGCGATCTCGCGGTAGGTCGCCATCAACTGGTCGATACAGTAGCGTCGCTGGCCGTCGCGCTCGACGACTCGAAGCACGTCGTCCTCGACGAGTTGATCGAGATACTTCCGGGCAGTCTTGTCCGAAACCCCGGTTTCCTCGGCGACCCACGCCGCCGTCCGTGGCGTCCGAAGCGTCCGCGCGGCTGCCCGAACGCGCTCCCCGCGTGTCAACTCGTCCCGATCGCCGGATGCATCGTCAGTCACGGTCCGTTGTACGCGATACTCGAACAAATATCCATCGATAGGGAAATATATGGATCGAGTCCGCGACACCCAGGGTCGATCGCACTCGATCGGTCTGTCGGGCCGGACGCGATCGGAATTAACGATCGATCGTCGCGTCACTTCTCGTGTCTGACGTACCCCACGACGAACCCGATTCCGGCCCCGACAGCCAGCGTGAGATGACCGAGTACCTGCCACCCGGTGAAGCCGGCCGCCAGGAGCGCGAGGCCCGCCCCCAGGTACAGCGCCCACACGCTGGCGATGGCGAGATCGAAGATCGTCCATCCCTCGTAGATCGATTGCTCGGGTCCGAACAAGACTGTGAATCCGACGACGACGAACAACAGCGAAACCACAGTCCCAAAGACGAACTGCGGCCTGAACAGTGGCTGTCCAGCACCGATTTCGTGCCCATAGGTGACGACGAACGATCCCACGGCGATCACGACGATGGCACCTGCGAGTGACGCTCGTTTCCATCCGAGATCCATGTTCCCTGCACTGCGGTCAAAAGATGGACGATCTATCACTCTTGGGATGCTGTGGTATCCGCCCCGATCACTGCGTGACGTACCCGCCGTCGATGACCATCGACTCGCCAGTGACGAACGAAGCCTCGTCCGAACAGAGCCAGACCGCCGCGTCGCCGATCTCCTCGGGATCGCCCA
>JBDGTN010000108.1:0-13970 GCA_042216835.1 Halococcoides sp. | reverse complement strand
TGCAATAGGGTATCGAAACGTGTCTGGATCGCCGCCGGTGGTGACGATGTGTCGCCACTGGCGATGTCGCGGTCGAATGGCGGCCGATCGATAGTGCGCTGTGGTCGGAACGTTTAATCCGCATTCTCCCGTACGAAACTATATCTCGTTCGCCCGCGCGAATGCGGGCGGCGACCATCAGCCATGACACGAGACACCACAGAGACGGGGACATCGCGTCGCAGATTCCTGAAAGCCGCGGCGGGATCGGGCGCACTCGTTGCTGGCGTCGGGGCCGGCGCATTGAGCGGGGTGAACGCCGCCGAGAACGGCATTCCGACGCCCCAACTGTCCGTCGACGGCAACGTCATCGTCGATCCATCGGGCAACACCGTCAAACTCCGCGGGGTCAACATGGCCGATCCCAAGCGGATCGACGTGACCGCACCGGCCCGCGGCAAGACCGCGACCCAGGTCGTCGAGATGTCGACCGACGAATCGCGGGACTTCTATCCGCGGGTGATCCGGATTCCGGTCCAGCCGGTCGACATCGGCGAACATCCGCCGGGGACCGAGGCCGGCGCACCAGAACCGCCGGCCTTCGACGAGGCGCAACTGCGGGAGTACATCGACAAACATCTCCGACCGGTCGTCGATACCGTCGCCGCGAACAACGTCTACTGCATTCTGGACTATCACCGCCACTGGGGCCCCCTGGAGTGGGCCGAGGGCCAGCAGGGCCCGATCAATCAGGCGCTCCACGAGGAGGGCCTCCTCTTCTGGGACGTCATCGCCGAGGAGTTCGGCGACGAGAACCACGTCCTCTTCGAGGTGTACAACGAACCGACCGAACCCGCGCTGTACGGGGGCGAACCCAGCGACAACTGGGTCTGTGATCTCTGGGGGTTGTTCCAGAAGCAGGTCCAGCCCTGGGTCGATACGATCCGCGAGCACTCGCCCAATCACGTCATCGTCGGCTCCCCGGGGTGGAGCCAGCACGTCCAGGGCGTGCTCTGTGAGGAGTTTTCGGGCGGCAACCTCTCCTATACGTACCACATCTACGCTGGTCACGCCGTCAGCAAAAACGAGGGCTGGGCGCTCGGGCCAGAGTCCGCGAAAGCCGGGGGGACCTACGGCGTCTACGAGAAGGTGCCCATGTTCGTCACGGAGTTCGGCTGGCAGAGCGGTCTGACCATCCAGGAACACGGCTACGAGACCCAGAAGTACCTCGAAGGCACGACCGACGGGTTCGGCAAGCCGTTCATGGACTTCCTGGAATCGAGTCCGGCGATCAACTGGACGGCGTGGTGTGCCGACCCCGTCTGGCTGCCCGCGATGTTCGATCTGGGCGACTGGGCCGGCGACGGGTACGTCGACTCGGTGGGCAACCCCTACGAGGACGAGATTCCCACCGAGTGCGAGGAGTTGCCCTGCGACTGGGTGCTCAAACCCGACCAGGCCGACATGGGCCAGTTCATCATGGGGACGCTCGCCGACAGGCGCAACGATCTGATCCCCTCGGGCGAGATCACCGAGACGACGACCACGCCGACGGACACGACCCCAACGGATACGACGACCACGCCGACCGATACCACCCCGACGCAATCGGGAGAACCGACGTGGCCGACCGATCCGTCCGCGACCGACCCGAACGGTGACGGCCTGTACGAGGACCTATCGGGCAACGGCCAGATCGACTTCCCGGACGTAAACAAACTCTTCCGGAATAGCGACACGTCGAAGGTCCAGGACAACGCGCAGTATTACGACTTCGAGTCGGGCGACGGGATCACCCTCCAGGACGTGATGGCGCTGTTCCAGATGGTCTGATCGACCAGCACTGAGCAATCCGACGCCGACTGCGATCGAGAGACGATCGAGGGGGATCCAACTGGCAGGTCGTGACCAACTCCCGTCTCTGGCCGAAAATCGTGGGCATATTATCCTGCAAATATCGGCGGTTCGGCACCTGATGACAAAATTTTTGGTGACTGGCGTCGTAGAATGACGAGACGCTGTGACACTCTCCTCAGGGGGGAGAGAGGAGTGACAGGGGGATTCGATCCATGACACGACAGGACGATCCGATGGATTCAGGAGAATCGGTGGCCGGTCGGGACGACGCGACCGCCCGAACTGCGGTCGACCGGCGGGACTATCTGCGGGTCCTCGGTGGCCTCGGAGTCGCTGGGTTGGGGACCGCGAGCGTCGGAACCACGGGGACGGCGTCTGCCCAGACCGCCTTCGACGAAAGCGCGGCCGACCAGCGCATCCGGGAGACTCAGACCGGCCCGCTCACCGTCGAGGTGGTCACGGCCGCGGGAACGCCCGTCGGCGGGACGACCGTCTCCGTCGAGATGCAGGCTCACGACTTCACGTTCGGGACCGCCATCGGGGCCGATCAACTCATCAATCAGTCGAGTGCGGGCGATCCGTATCGCGAACACCTCGACGAGTTGTTCAATACCGCTGTGATGGGCAACGACCTCAAGTGGTCGTTCTGGGAGTCCAATCCCGATTTGGCAGACGCGGCCGTCGACTGGCTTCACCAGCACGATATGGACGTGCGCGGGCACACCTGTGTGTACGGCGTCGACTACGCGGTGCCCGACGACGTGATGACGGCCGTCCGGAACGACGACGGCCAGACCGTCCGGGAGCGCTCGACCCAACACATCGAGGACATCATCACCCACTACGGTGATCGCGTCCAGGAGTGGGACGTGGTCAACGAGGCCACCCACCGCGGCCTGCTGCAGAGTGCGGTGTACCCCGACCGGATGAACACCGACGACTTCGCCGCCGGCGAGATCCAGCCCTGGACCTCGCCGCTACTGGCGGACTGGTTCGGGAAAGCCGAGTCGGTGATCGATCAGAACGACCTCGACGTGGATGTCGTCACGAACGACTACAACACGCTGACCTGGGACAAGGCCAAGTACGAAGAGCAGATCCAGTTCCTCCTCGATCAGGGCATCGACCTGGACGCCATCGGCCACCAGGCCCACATCGGCGCGGTCGATCACCGGGACCGGCCGTGGACGTACGATCTGATCAACCAGGTGTTCGAGCGGTACGCCGCGTATCCGGCCGCCCAGCGCATCACCGAGTTCGACATGTACGGCGACTCCTGGACCGATCAGCAACAGCGGGCCGACATCTTCCGGAAGTTCCTCAAGACCGCCTACGGTCATCCGGACGTCGACGAGTTCATGATCTGGGGCATGTGGGACCAGACCCACTGGAAGAACGAGGCGCCATTCTTCAATGCGGACTGGTCGGAAAAGCCCGCGCTGGACGTGTGGCGCAATCTCGTCTTCGACGAATGGTGGACCCAGACCTCCGGAACGACCGACGCGAGCGGCACGTTCGGCGTCGATGCCTTCCTCGGCGACCACGAGGTACGGGTCACGGCCCCCGACGGATCAACGGTCACCGAAACCGTCTCGATCACCGACCCCGACGCCGGAGCGACGGTCACCGTCACCGTCAATGCGCCCACGCCGACGGAGACACCGACCCCGACCGAAACGGCCGACGGGCCGAGTTGGCCGACGGACCCGCCGGCGACCGACCCCGATGGCGATGGACTCTACGAGGACCTCTCGGGCGACGGCACGGTCAACTTCCCGGACGTGAACAAACTGTTCCAGAACTCCGACACGGCGAACGTCCGTGACAACGCGCAGTTCTACGACTTCGAGGACGACGGCGAGATCAATCTGCAGGACGTGATGGCGCTGTTCGAGCTGGTCTGAGGCAGCCGTCGAGCACTCGTTCTGGTGAGTTCGAGTGTGGCTCAGAGCTGTTGGACTCTGTTTGCCGTCGATGAGGACATTCTTTCTCATACTGGTCCACAAATTCAATAATATAGTTGAACGATGACAAATCATTTGACGCTCGATGTCCTACAGATATGGACGTTTGCAACGGACCTGGTCGGGGGACGGTCCGGGAGCAATCAGAATTATATGACACGAACGGTCGAATCGGCGGACACGGGGGAATCCCGAGGGACGAAGACGATGGACCGACCGGCCGGACTGGCCGTCGCGACTGGAGCGTACTCGGAGCGATGACCGAATCACTCCGAGAGGCGCTGACGCGGTGGGGGTTTTCCGACGCGGAGGTCAACGTGTACCTCGCCGCGCTGGAAGCGGGCCAGGCACCGGCCTCGGAGGTTGCAGACGTGGCGGATGTCTCCAGGCGTCACGTCTATCGGATCAGCGAGCGACTGGAGGAGGTCGGGCTGGTCGACGTTCGCGATCAGTACCAGCCGACGCTGATCCGGGCGACGCCATCCGAGGAGGTCGCCGAGATCATGCAGCGCCGCCAGGAGACCATCGTCTCCGGGATCGACGAGCACCGTGGTGGGCCCGAGGAACCCGTCGGCGGTGTGGAGGTCATCAAGCACATGGCCACCGTGTTCGATCGCTGTCGGTCGATGCTCGCCGGGGCGGAGGACATTGCCTTTCTCACGGCACCACCCGACCTCGTCGACCGCCTCGCCGAGGACCTGCAGGCCGCCCGCGACCGCGGGGTGACCGTTCTGGTCTTCACCAAAGACGTCGCCGACCCGCCTGGCCAGCCACTCGATCGGATCGCGAGCGTCGTCCGGGTGCGCGAGGACTTCGAGTTGTTCCACCAGTTCGCCCTCGCCGTCGACCACTTCAGGGCGCTCGTCGGGACGCCCGAGGCCATGGACCACCACGCAGACGAGCGATTCGGTCCGGCGCTGTACGTCGAGGGCGAGTACGTCACGCCGCGGATCAGCGCGTCGTTCATCGAGTACGAGTGGAAACTCGGCGTCGAGCGCGTCGTGCCCGAGCCAGCAGCGCTGCCAGCGACCTTCGAGGGCTTTACGCCGGCGGTCGTTCACGCCGTGCTCCACCGGCGCGAGGGGACCGACCTCCACGCGACGGCCGTCGTCCGTCCCACCGACGCCGACGACCCCGGTCGGGAGGATCGGACGACGATCGAGGGTCGCGTAGTCGAGGTCCGCCAGGGGATCGTCGATCCGTACCGGAAGTCGTTTCTCTACGAACAGTCGATGACCCTGGATACCGGCGAGCGCGAGGTGACCGTCGCCGGCCCGGGGGCGATGTTCGAAGACTACGTCGCGACGAAAGTCACGCTCGAGCGGGGCCCCGACGGGGAATCATGAATCGCGACAGCGGGGTCGGTCGTGTGGCTGGATCGTGACGGGCGGCCGTGTGGTTTGATCGCAGCGAAGGGTCGTGTGGCTGGATCGTGACGGGCAACCTCGCCGGTCGGTGCCAGTGAGCGGCAATCGAGGCCGAACCAAACTGTGACGAAGCGTGTCGTCGGGAATCGCCGCGGTGTTTTAGTATCTCTGTGGCCTCCTCAACTTACTGCCATGATAATTGAAACAAATGGCCGGGACCAGCACTCCAGCGGTCCCGAACTCGCCGACCGGGGTGAGGCCGACCACCGTGGTACCCGCCACCGGGGCCTGCGAGCATGACCGAGCATCGACCGACGGATGCGTTCGGGCGGCGCGAGGTGCTTCGACTGGTCGCTGCCGGGACCGTGAGTGTCGCAGGCCTCACCGGCACGGGCGTGGCGAGGCGTGTCGCCGGGCAGGCCTCACAGCCGACGGTGGATCTCGCCACGCCGGAGCACCCGGCCCGCCACGAGGCGTCCGGGTTGCTCTACGGGTTGAGCGAGGACGGCTCCGAGCCCTCCAATAGATGGCTGGAACCGATCGATCACGGCCTCCAGGCCGGTGGCGGCTCGCGACTCGCCAGCGGCGGATGGGGGACGGCGGGCGAAAGCGACTACGCCCGTCGCTGGAACTCGGTTGCCCGGCAGTACGAACGGGTCACGAGCGCCCCTCACGATGCCGAGTACTGCATCAAACTCGCCGACCTGTGGGGATCGGACGCCACGCAGGCCGCCAGCGACCCACATCCGGGCGATGATGGAGACTGGAGCCTGTATTATGACTTCCTCGATCGGGTGATGGACGACATCGAGGCCGCCGGAATGGCTCGTGACGAGATCCAGTACGAGATCTGGAACGAGCCAAACATCGATATTTTCTGGCCGCGCTCAAGATCACGGTTCCACGAAATGTGGCGCCGCGGCGTCGACCACATCCGGTCCCGACATCCCGGGGCGCGCATCGTCGGGCCGAGCCACACCCACTTCGGCTGGAACCTGATGGGAGGGTTCATCGATATGACGATCGAGACGGGGACCGTCCCGGACATCCTCAACTGGCACGTGCTCCAGGCAGGCAACGACGCCGTCGAGACGGCGTCATCTGCTCGCGACCTGCTGGCCGATCGCGGGATCGACGGTCTCGACCTCGAAGTCAACGAATACGTCCCGCGAGACCGGCAGAGTCCGGGCTACACGGCGTGGGATCTGGCCCGCGTCGAGAAGTCAGACATCGCGTACGCCGCCCTGGCGAACTGGTCGTACTGCTGTTCGACGCCCGCGCTGTGTGCGACGCTCACCCAGGACGGATCGGCCCCGACGGGACGGTGGTGGCTGTACGCCCGGTACGGACAGACCAGGGGCGATGTCGTCCGGACGGAGGTCCACGACGCCATCGATGCGGCGGCAAACTGCAACCCCGAACGCACGCAGTCGCGTATCATCGTTGGCAACCACGGCGTGTCGCGGCAGGTCGACCTGCTGATTCAAAACGTCGATCGGATCAGCTCGGATCGTGTTCGCATCAAGGTCGAGCGAATGCCCGATCAGGACGGCGATGCTCTGCCGGCCCCGCCCATCGCCCAGGACTACGTCACCGACGCCGGCAGCGACCATACGGTCAGCATCGACTGGACGACGGCGACCGATGCCTACGTCGTGACGGTCACGCCGGCGACGCCGGCGATCCCGGACGGCACCTATCGGATCGAGGCCGTCCACAGCGGCCACGTCCTCGGGGTCGCGAACGGATCGACCGCCGACGGTGCGAACGTCGTCCAGCAGGCTCCCACAGGTGGGTTACACCAGCGCTGGACGCTCACACACGTCGGCGACGGCGTCTACCGCATCGAGAACGTCGCCACGGGAAAGGTTCTGGATGTCGCGGATGCGAGCACCGCGAACGGGGCGACCGTCCACCAGTGGACCGACCACGGCGGCGAGAATCAACGGTGGCGCGTCGAGGAGACTCGAAGCGGCGTCTACCGCATCGAGGCGGTCCACAGCGGGAAGGTGCTCGACGTCGAGGGCGGGTCGATCGAGGCCGGCGCGACCGTCCACCAGTGGGTCGACCGGAGTGGCGACAACCAGCGCTGGGAGTTCGTCGCGGTCGAGGCCGACCAGCCACCGACGCTCGGCGAAGCCGAACCGACCGATCCGGACGACGACGGCCTCTACGAGGACGTGTCGGGCGATGGGACGGTGAACTTCCCGGACGTCAACCTGCTCTTCCAGAATAGCGATACGGCGGCCGTCCAGGACAACGCGACGTACTTCGACTTCGAGTCGGGCGACGGCATCACCCTGCAAGACGTGATGGCGCTGTTCGAGGTGGTCTGAATGCCGGGGGACTCCGACTCGGACGGTGGATGGCCAACCGAGCGCTTGCGGGCGTCGACTGTCTCGGGACGAAAATCTCGACCATGCCAATTAAAAATTTTATTGGTGTAATATCATGACGAAAAAACATTTGACTTTCGATGTCCTACAATTGGACCAGTCTGCGACGCGTCGATCGGGGGGAATCTCAGGGGGAATCCGACAACAATGACACGAAAGGTCGAACCAACGGACGCGGAGGAATCGGCGACGGACGAAGACGATGGACCGACCGGTCGGGTCGACCGCCGGGACTATCTACGCGCGCTCGGTGGCCTCGGAGTCGGTGGACTCGGGGCCGCGGGCGTCGGATCGATGGCCGAGGCGGCGTCGGCCCAGACCGGATTCGACGAAAGCGCGGCCGACCAGCGGATTCGCGAGAATCAGACCGGCCCGCTGACCGTCGAGGTCGTCAACGAGTCGGGCACCCCCGTCGCGGACGTGTCGGTGTCCGTCGAGATGACCGAGCACGACTTCGGCTGGGGGACGATGGTCAATGCCGGGAACTTGCTCGATCGATTCGGCGAGGGCAGCCAGTACTACCAGCACCTCCGGGAGCTGTTCAATACGGCGGTCATGGAGAACATTCACAAGTGGGCCATCTGGGAGGGTAACATCCAGCGGGCCGACCGGGCCGTCGACTGGCTCGATCAGAACGGGTTCCGCATCCGCGGGCACACCTGCGTCTACGGCGTCGAGTATGCGATACCGTCCGACGTGCTGACGGCGGCCCGGAACGGCGACGGCCAGACCGTCCGCCAGCGGACGATGGCCCACCTCCGCGAGATCATCACCCACTACGGCGACCAGATCCAGGAGTGGGACGTGGTCAACGAGGCCATCCATCGCGGGAAACTCCAGCAGGGAGTCTATCCGAACCGGATCGATCCCGCGAATCCCAAGTCCAGCCAGTTGAGTCCGTGGACGACCCAGCTCCTGGCCGACTGGTACAACGAGGCCGAGTCCGTGATCGCGGAGAACGGTCTCGATGTCGATGTCGTCACCAACGACTACAACACCTTGCGATGGGCCCAGAACCAGTACTACGAACAGGGCCAGTTCCTCGCCGATCAGGGTGTCGGCGTCGATGCGATGGGCCACCAGGCTCATCTCGGGCCGACCAATCTCGATGGCCAGGTCTGGAGCTATCCGCAGATCAATCGGCTATTCGATAAATTCGCTGACCTCCCGGGAACCCAGCGCATCACCGAATACGACATGGCCGGTGACGCCTGGAGCGGCCAGCAGCAGCGGGCCGAGGTCATGCGCGCGTTTCTCAAGACCGCGTACGGGCACCCCGACGTCGACGAGTTCGTCATCTGGGGGATGTGGGACCAGACCCACTGGCAGGGCGAGGCACCCTTTTTCCAGGAGGACTGGACGCCAAAGCCCGCCCTGGACGAGTGGCGCAACCTCGTCCTCGACGAGTGGTGGACCAGCGCCTCCGGCACGACCGACGGCAGCGGCACGTACACCGTCGATGCGTTCCTCGGCGACCACGAGGTACAGGTCACGGGTCCCGATGGGACCACCCACACGGCGACCGTTTCGGTGACCGATTCGAATGCGGGCGCACAGGTGACGGTGACCGTCTCCGGCGGCGCGACGCCGGCGGATCCGCCCGCCGTGACGCCGGTCGAGATGAACGGCACGTACCGCGTCGCAAACGTCAACAGCGGGCAGGTGCTGTCGGTCGAGAACGCATCGACGGGACGAGAGGCGAGCGTGGTCCAGCGGCCCGACGAGGGAGCACCGGACCAGCAGTGGACGGTCGAGCACCTCGGCGACGGCATCCACCGCATCGAAAATGTCGCAAGCGGGCTGAGTCTGGACGTGCTGAACGCCCAGGTGGGCGACGGGGCGAACGTGATCCAGTGGCCCTGGAACGGCCAGGACAACCAGCGATTCCTGGTGGGCGAGACCGACACGGGTGACCTCGTGATGGTCGCCCAGCACAGCAATCGCGTCGTTGAGGTCGCGAGCGCGTCGACGGCGTCGGGCGCAAACGTCCAGCAGTGGACGTACAACGGCGGCGATCACCAGCACTGGACGTTCGAGGCGGTCGAAGAAGGGCCGCCGACGCTCGGCGAGGCCGCACCGACCGATCCGGATGGCGACGGTCTGTACGAGGACCTCTCGGGCGACGGCACCGTCAACTTCCCGGACGTGAATCTGCTCTTCCAGAATTCCGACACGGCGGCCGTCCGGGACAACGCACAGTACTTCGACTTCGAGTCGAGTGGAACGATCAACCTCCAGGACGTGATGGCACTGTTCCAGATGGTGTGATTGCATGCAGAAATCACCCCGCAGGACGGAGTTCGCCCGGTCGGGCCGCAGGACGGAGTTCGTCCCGGTCGGGCCGCAGGACGGTGTTCGGCCGGTCGGGTAGTCCGTGGCGCTCCGGATGCGGGGCTCCCAGGGGGAATCCAAAAATGACACGAACGACCGAGCCGAACGTGGAATCGACATCAAACACCGAGGGCGAATCGACATCGAAATCGACTGGCGAGATGGCTCGCCGGGAGTACCTCCGGGCGGTCGGCGTTGCCGGTGCGCTTGGCGTCTCGGCGTCGTTCGGCAGCGCGGCGGCCCTGAGCGTCGAGGACGACACCTACCGGAACCCACTCTTCGGGCCGGACTTTGCGGACCCGACGATCCATCGCGCCGACGACGGGACCTGGTGGGCCTACGCCTCGAATATGGGTTACACCGATCCGGCCAACGAGATGCTGGTCCCAATTGTCTCGTCGCCGGATCTCGCGAACTGGACCTACGAGGGCGAGGCGTTCGACTCACAGCCGGGATGGACCGAGGGCTCGATCTGGGCACCCGACATCCACTACCACGACGGGCAGTGGGTCATGTTTTACTCGCTATGGCCGTCAGATCGGGAAAACGAAGGTGACCTGACAGGCATCGGTCTCGCCACGTCAGATACGCCGGACGGCCCCTTCACCGACCACGGGAAACTGTTCACGAATACGATCCACCCCTACCCGGGCAACACCATCGATCCCTACTTCGTCTATTACGAGGGGACACCCTATCTCTTCTGGGGCAACTTCGCCGGAGTCTATTATGTCGAACTCACGGCCGACTTGCAGGCCTATCGCGACGGGACGTGGGGACAGATCGGCGGGAGTGCCTACGAGGGCTCGACAATCTTCGAGCGGAACGGGTACTGGTATTATTTCGGATCGAGCGGTGATTGCTGTTCGGGATTCGAGAGTACGTACGAGATCGAGGTCGCCCGGTCCGAGGACGGTCTTCTCGGGCCGTACTACGACAGCGAGGGAACGCCATTGATCGAGCGCAACGAATGGCGGGCCGGTCCGACCTATCTCGACGACAACGACCGCTTCATCGCGCCGGGCCACGGCGACGTGACGGTCGCCGACGACGGTACGTACTGGTTCGTCTACCACGCCTACGACTCGCAGGGTCCCGAGTATGCGGGCCAGTACGGGTGGCCGCCGGCCCGACAGTTCTTCATCGATCGGATCTACTGGACCGAGGACGACTGGCCGGTCATCGGCGGCGACGGAACGCCGAGTCTGACCGCACCCATTCCCAATCTCGGCCAGCAATCCGGACCGGTCAAGGATGGCACCTACCGCGTGGTCAACGCCCAGAGCGGGCACTCGCTGGCCGTCGAGAGTACCGACGCGGGCGCGAGTGCGATCGTCACGACCACCGACGCCGGGGCCAACGTCGAGTGGACGGTCACCCGACTCTCCGGCGGCGAGTACATCATCGAGAACGAGGCGAGCGGTCTCGTGCTGGAGGTCGCCGACGCCGACACCAGCGACGGGGCGGACATCCAGCAGTGGCATCGGAACAACCACCCGACCCAGCGGTGGAATCTCATCGACAATGGCGACGGGACCTACCGACTGTGGGACGCCTGCGGGAACGCCGTCGGTGGCCGACAGGTTGCCGAGGTGGCAAACGCCTCCGAGTCGGCCGGGGCGAATGTCCAGCAGTGGACCGACAACGGCGGGACTCACCAGCACTGGGAGTTCGTTCCGGTCGGGGGGACCCAGACCCCGACGCCGGCGGATCCGCCCGCCGTGACGCCGGTCGAGATGAACGGCACGTACCGCGTCGCAAACGTCAACAGCGGGCAGGTGCTGTCGGTCGAGAACGCATCGACGGGACGAGAGGCGAGCGTGGTCCAGCGGCCCGACGAGGGAGCACCGGACCAGCAGTGGACGGTCGAGCACCTCGGCGACGGCATCCACCGCATCGAAAATGTCGCAAGCGGGCTGAGTCTGGACGTGCTGAACGCCCAGGTGGGCGACGGGGCGAACGTGATCCAGTGGCCCTGGAACGGCCAGGACAACCAGCGATTCCTGGTGGGCGAGACCGACACGGGTGACCTCGTGATGGTCGCCCAGCACAGCAATCGCGTCGTTGAGGTCGCGAGCGCGTCGACGGCGTCCGGCGCGAACGTCCAGCAGTGGACGTACAACGGTGGCGACAACCAGCACTGGGCGTTCGAGGCGGTCGACGAGGGACCGCCGACACTCGGCGAGGCCGAACCGACCGATCCGGACGGCGACGGCCTGTACGAGGATGTCTCGGGCGATGGCAAGGTCAACTTCCCGGACGTGAATCTACTCTTCCAGAATAGCGACACGGCGGCCGTCCGGGACAACGCACAGTTCTTCGACTTCGAGTCGGGTGACGGAATCAATCTTCAGGACGTGATGGCGCTGTTCCGGATGGTCTGACCCGTCACCCCGCTGGCCGCTTCGCGTACCGCTGACGCGGTCGTCGGGAAAGGTTTAATCACGCGTGCAACAAACATGTAATGAACTCGGTCTGCGCGTTCGGGGGACGGGCCCGTAGACCACGATTACCTCGACCATGACTCACGACACCACACCAGATTCGACGGACGCTACGGGGGAGAGCGCGGGTGTACCGGCCACGAGACGGAGCGTACTCAAGGCCGCGGGCGCGGCCGCCGCGGGTGGCCTGCTCGGGGCAGGCCTGACCACCACCGTCAGCGCGTCGTCGGTGGCGGCGGCCCCACCGCGCCTGGAGCGCAAGAGTCGGGATAGCAACCTGATCGTCGACCCGCAAGGCAATCGCGTGACGCTGCGGGGCGTGAACATCGTCGATCCGTACCGCGCGGCCAGGGACGCCCCCTACTACAAGTATCGCGGCGAGCGGACGACCCAGATGGCGACCAACCACGAGAACGGCTGGTACGCCAACGTCATCCGCGTGCCGATGCAGCCCAACGATATCGCCCGTCAGGGGGCAGGATCGGTCGAACCAGGGGCCTACACCCAGGCACAACTCGACTCGTATATCAGGAAGTACGTCGATCCGATCGTCGAGGAGTGTGCCTACCAGGGCGTGTACGTCATCCTCGACTATCACCGCCACTGGCCGGACGGGCCGGACTGGACACAGTCGGACCTCGATGCCGAGATCACAAACTTCTGGAACACCGTCGCTCCGCGCTACGCCGAGCAGGATCACGTCATATACGAGGTGTACAACGAGCCGACGACGCCGTACAACGGCGCGGGCTGTATGCGGGACTGCCCGGCACTCACCGATCCCAGTTCCGAGGAGACGTGGCTGCGGTGGCGCGAGACGGCTCAGCCGTGGGTGGACACGATCCGCCAGCACGCCTCGAATCTGGCGATCATCGGGTCGCCCAGGTGGAGTCAGTGGACCTACTGGGCGGCCAACAGCAAGGAATTTGACGGCAAGAATCTCGGCTACGTGGGCCACGTCTACACCCAGGAGGGCCTGCGGCCGCTCTCGAAATACTTCGGCGAACCGTCGACCGAAGTGCCGGTGTTCATCACGGAGTTCGGCTTCGGCGGGTCGGGCAGTCACATGAACGGCACCCGCGAGGTGCACGGCCCCGAGTTCCGCAACTTCTTCGAAACCTACGATGCGGCCCACCCGATTGCGTGGTGTTTCGACTTCGACTGGGGCCCGGCAATGCTCAATCGGAGCTACGAGGTCGCCACCGAGTGGGGCGACTGGGTGAAGACGTTCCTCGCCGAGCACTACGGGACCTACGCGCCAAGCGAGGAGTATCCGAACGTCTCGCCGCCCGCGACGCCGTCGGATCTTTCCCTGGTCGAAAAGGCCGATACGGCCGTCAAGATCGACTGGACGCCCGTCGAGGGCGCCGACGGCTACAACGTCTACGCCACCCAGGCGCTGCTCGGCCAGGTGAGTGGCCCGCCGATCGTCGTGGGCGGTCTCACCCCGAGTTCCCAGGCCTGGATCGGCGTCACCGCATACAACGAAGGCGGTTCATCGTCGTACGTCGAAATCCCCGAGATCAACCTGCTGGGCGAGGGCGAGGGCCCAGACCTGACGCCCGATATCGGTGGCGGCGTCGAACCGACGCCGACCGAACAGACGCCCACGCCCACGGATGAAACGCCCAC
>JBDGTN010000137.1:0-14278 GCA_042216835.1 Halococcoides sp. | reverse complement strand
GTTTCAGGTCTGCCTGTCCCGTCCGGCGAACTAATTTTGAACCTGCAATAGGGTAACCAATACAATCGGGTGTGGGGAACGGCGTTCTTTGTGGACGAACGTCACGAACAGACTGTCAGAAGCCGAAACTATCGGCTACCGGCCATAGACGATCGTCGAGATCGCGACGAACGAGAGTACGAAGCCGCCGAGCAGTACGCCAACGATCGACAGCGGGTGGGCTGGCAACAGGACGATCCCGGACTCAGCGAGGAAATGCGCAGCTAACAACGCGACGACGGCACCCAAGAGCGACCCAATGAGGATTTGAGCGCCCTCGAACCAGGTTTCGAGGAACGAGGCCGACGAATCGGTCGCCATATGCGTGGAATCTCTGCGGAACATCAAGTTTATTTCGACGACTCGCCGCCACCCACTCCTCGAAAAATCTGGACCAAAAAGACCCGGCTGCGAAGCGGCCGGCGAACCGCGGCGCGTCGCGCCGCGGACATTCACTCCGCCAGCAGCCACGTCAACAGCCCGTTTTGCGCGTGCATCCGGTTTTCGGCTTGCTGCCAGACGATCGAATTCTCGTGTTCGATCGCGCCGTCGGTGACCTCCTCGCCGCGGTGGGCGGGCAGACAGTGCATCAGTTCGCGATCGCCGATCCGATCGGCAGTGATCTGGAAGCCCTCGAAGGCATCGAGTTTCTCGTCGCGCTCGTCTTCCTCGCCCATGCTCACCCACACGTCGGTGTAGATCACGTCCGCATCCGCAATCGCCGCCCCGGGGTCGGTCGTCGTTGCCGGCGCGGACCCGACGGCCGCACAGCGATCGAGGACGCTTTCCGCGAGTGCATACTCGGCGGGCGTTGCGACGGTCAGATCCAGATCGACCATCGCTGCGCCGAGCGCAAACGAACTGGCGACGTTGTTGCCGTCGCCGACCCAGGCGACGCTCACGTCCTCGAACCCCCCGAAGCGTTCGCGGATCGTCAGCAGATCTGCCAGCGTCTGGCAGGGGTGGGCGTCGTCGGTGAGCCCGTTGATCACGGGCACGCTGGCGTACGCGGCGAGTTCCTCGGCGTCTTCGTGATCGAACAGGCGAGCCATGATCGCGTCGACGTACCCCGACAGCGCGCGCGACGTGTCTTTGATCGGCTCGCCGTGGCCGAGGTGAATGTCGTCGGGTCCGAGAAAGATGGCGTGCCCGCCCAGGCGTGTCATTCCCGTCTCGAAGGACGTTCGGGTGCGCGTCGAGGGCTTCTCGAACAGCATCGCGAGCGTTCGATTCGCCAGTGGCGGGTCGCCCTCGTGGAGACGACTGCCAGCCTTCAGTTCGGCCGCCCGATCGAGGACGGCGTGCAGTTCCGCGCCCGTCAGGTCGTCGATGTCGAGGACGTCGGTGGTCATAGCAGATCCTCCGTCGCCGTCCGGAGCACGTCGATCGAGCGGTCGTACTCTGCGAGCACGAGGTGCTCGTCGGGCGCATGATCGAGGTCGGCGTCGCCGGGCCCGTAGGTCACCATCGGCACGTCCCACGAATCGGCGTAGATGTTCATATCGGCAGTACCGGTCTTGCGCAGCAGGCGCGGGTCGCCACCCGTCTCGCGAATCGCCGCCCGGAACGCCCGCGCGACTGTCGTTCGGGGGCTCACCATGACTGGCTCGACGCGATCGTCCCAGTTGACGGTGCCGTTCGCGAGGTGCCCGTCAGCGATCTCGCGGATCTCGTCGGTCGTGTAATCGGGCGGGACGCGCAACTGCACGCGCAGCGTCGTCTCGACCGAGAGCCCATCGGCACTCATCCCGCCCTCGATGTCGACGGGCTTGGGCGTCACGCGCTCGAAGATCGGTACCCACTCGTCGGGTTCGAACTCTCGATCGACGCGGTGCCACCAGTTGATCGCGTCCTGGATGGCGTTGTCGTCGGGCCGCGAGGAGTGGCCTGACTCGCTGGTCGCGACGTAGGTCCCACCGAGCAGGCCCCGATAGCCCAGCGTAATGCCCGTCCAGCCCGATGGTTCGCCGTTGATGACGGCCTCGGGCGCGTCGCGATCCTCGGCGAGATACCGGCCGCCGCGGGAGTCGACCTCCTCGCCGACGACGCCCGCGAAACTCCCACCGGTCTCGACGGCGACGACCGCCAGGGCCGCGAGCGGGCCTTTCGCGTCGACGCTGCCCCGTCCGGTGAGCACGTCGTACTCGCCGTCGGGGAGTTCGCCACCGACGTGGGCCGCGTCGAGCGAGCGGGACTCGATGTCGACGGGGATGTCGCCCGGAACGGTGTCGATGTGGGAGGTCAGCAGGACGCCATCGTCCGCAGGCGCCCGGACGTTGCCCACATCGTCGATCCAGACCTCGCGGCCGTATTCCTCGAAAAAGTCGACGAGGCGCTGGGCACACCCGGCTTCGTGGGGCGCGACCGACGGCGTTTCGACCAGATCGACGAGCAGGTCGCGCGCGGTCTCGCGACTCACCTCCGCGGTCGGAATCGAGGCGCTCACGACGACCCCCCGATCGCCGCGTCGAGTGCATCGACGGCTCGGTCGATATCGTCGGCGTCGATCGTCAGCGGCGGCAGCAGGCGCACGACGGTCCGCCCGGCCGGGAGCGCGAGCACCTGGTGGTCGACGGCGAGCTGCTTGAGGATCCGGTTGGCGCTCCGTTTCACCTCGATGCCGATCATGAGCCCCTCGCCGCGGACCTCTCGCACCCGATCGCCGAGACGGTCGCGCAGGCGCTCGCGCAACTCCGATCCCATCGCCTCGGCGTGGGCGGACAGGTCTTCGCTCACGATCGTCTCGACGGTCGCGCCCGCGGCCGCCGAGATCACCGGTCCGCCGGAGAACGTCGAGGCGTGGTTGCCGTAGTCGGCGGCGATCCAGTCCCGACAGAGCGTCGCGCCGATCGGAAACCCGTTGCCCAGTCCCTTTGCGGTCGTGAGTACGTCCGGGACGACCTCCGCCCGCTCGATCGCCCACAGTGACCCCGTCCGGCCGAGGCCGGTCTGGACCTCGTCGACGATCATCGCTGCGTCGTTGTCGCTGGTCACCGCGCGGATCGACTGCAGGTACTCGGCGCTCGCGGGGTTGATCCCGCCCTCGCCCTGGATCGGTTCGACGATGACCGCCGCCGTCTCCGCGTCGACCGCTTCGGCCATTGCCTCGGCGTCCTCGTAGGGCACGAACTCGACGCCGTCGATCAGTGGCTCGTAGGGCGCTTTGTACTTGTCCTTCCAGGTCGTCGCGAGCGCACCCATCGTCCGGCCGTGGAAGGCCTGCATCGTCGCGACGATCTTCGAATCGCCGGTCGCCGAGCGCGCGAACTTCAGGGCGGCCTCGTTGGCCTCCGTGCCCGAATTACAGAGCCAGACGTTGTCGGCGTCGCCCGGCCCGGCCTCGGCGAGGGTGTCATAGAGCGCCGTCCGCGTGGGATGTGGGTACGAGGCCTGGATGTAGGTGATCCGGTCGAGTTGATCGCGCACGGCCGACTGGACGGCCGGATGGCCGTGCCCCAGCGGGACGCAGGCGTAACTCGCGCCCAGGTCGAGGTATTCCGTGCCTGCGCTGTCGACGACCGTCGTTCCGTCGCCCGATTCGATCGTGATCGGTTTTTCCGAAAAGACGAATCCGCCGGTCATGAGTCGCGTGCCTCCTGGTGGACCGTCGTGCCGGCACCGTCGAGTGCGGCCCGGATCGGCCGGTCGGCGTTCGCGTCGGCGACGATCGCCGTCGGTGCGCCCCCGTCGAGTGCCTCGGCGACGGCCATGACCTTCCGGGTCATGAAGCCCTCGGCGGTTGCCTCCAGCGTGGCCCACTCCTCGGCGGTCTCGACCGAGTCGATGCGCGTCGCGGGATCGTCGGGGTCGCGATACACCCCGTCGACGTCGGTCAAGAGGACGAGATCGGCATCGAGCGCGCCGGCGATCGCCGCCGCCGAGCGGTCGGCGTCGACATTGACGGGCGTGATCGCGTCCTCCTCGACGCCGGCCATCGGCGGGCCGACCACGGGCGTGTAGCCCGCGTCGAGTAGCGTCTCCAGCGGGCCGGGATCGACGCGTTCGATCGACCCGGAGTGATCGCCGCGCCTGATCTTGCGTGTGCCGTCCTCGACGACGCGCACCGCGGACGTGCGCGGACCGCTGATGAGTTCACCGTCGACGCCGCTCAGGCCGACCGCGTCGACGCCCGCGGTCTGCAGGTCGGCCACGAGATCGGTCCGGATGCGCCCGAAGACCGCCTCGACGACGCGCATCGCCTCCGCATCCGTAAAGCGGCCGACGACGCCGTCGGGCGTCTCGACGTACTCGGGATCGATCCCGCGCGCGTTCAGCGCCTCGTCGACCGCGGTCGACCCACCGTGGACGAGGACGACCCGCTCGTCGAGCGCGGCCACGTCGGCGATCGCCCCGCCCGGATCGACCGCGCGGGCGCCGCCGACCTTGACGACGACCGTCATGGCGCCCCCACCGGGTGGAGCCCCCGCCGATCCAGCCCCGCGGTCTCATCGAGGCCGAGCGCGATGTTCGCGGCGTGGACGGCCTGTCCCGCCGAGCCTTTCAGCATGTTGTCGATCGCCGCGAACACGACGACCCGATCGCCCTCGGCGGCGAAGCCGACCTCTGCCCGGTTCGTCCCCGCGACGGCCTTCGGTTCGGGATAGCGATAGACGCCACCGCCGCCCGCGACCAGATCGATGAAGGGTTCCTCGTCGTAGGCCTCGCGAAACGCGGTCCAGAGGTCGACGGTCTCCAGGTCGCCCGCCGCGGCGGCGTCGGGAAAGGTGTGACAGGTCGCACTCGCGCCGCGGATCATATCGACGGCGTGGACGGTAAACTCGACCGACCGATCGAGATGCGCCTCGATTTCGGCCTCGTGGCGATGTCCCGTCGGCGCGTAGGGACGGACGACACCCGAGCGTTCGGCGTGACTCGACGCCGCGCCGCCGCCCGCGCCGCCCTCGCTGCTGCCGACTTTCACGTCGACGACGGTCCGATCGTCGGGGTCGAGGATACCCGCCTCGACGAGCGGGGCGAGGCCGAGGATCGTCGCGGTCGCGTTACACCCGCCCGAGGCGATCAGGTCCGCGCCGGGCAACGCCTCGCGGTTGATCTCGGGCAGAGCATACGTCGCCTCGTCGAGCAGTTCGGGTCGGGAGTGTCCGTCGTAGTACTCGTCGTAATACCGCTCGGCGGGCAACCGGAAGTCCGCCGAGAGGTCGACGACGGTGTCGGCGGCGTCCCGAAACGCGTCGATCCGGTCCATCGCGACGCCGTGAGGCGTCGCGGCAAAGAGCACGTCCACGGATTCGAGGTCCGCGGGGTCCGAAAAGCGCAAATCGAGATCGCGCAGGTTCGGGTGGACGTGCCCGATCGTGCGGTTGACCTCGCTCCGGGAGGTCGCCTGGACCACCTCGATGGCGGGATGGTCGGCAAGCAGGCGGAGCAACTCCCCGCCAGTAAAGCCCGTCCCGCCGACGACGCTCGCGGTGAAGGTCTCACTCGTCGCGTGCTCGCCGGGCGGGTCATCCGCGTCACGCATTGGCATCACCTACCGATTCGAGGTAGTCGACGACGCGCGCGGGCACGTCTACGTCGCTCACCCCGTCGAGGGCCTTGAACTCGACGGTGTGGTTGATCTCGTGGACGGTGTAGCCCGTGACCTGCTCGCCATCGGTGCGTTCCATCAGGTCGATCCCGAGCAGACCGCCGCCGACGGCGGCCGATGCGTCCGCGACCAGTTCGCGTATCTGGTCGTCGACCGCGAAGGTCGCGGTCTCGGCGCCTTTCGCGGCGTTGGTCAGCCAGTGGTCCGACGAGCGCACCATCGCGGCGATCACCTCGCCGTCCGCGGCGAGCACGCGAATGTCGCGGCCGGGCTTGTCGACGAACTCCTGAAGGTAAAAGACCTTGTGCTCGTAGTGCCCGAGCACTTCTTTGTGCTCGAAGACCGCCTCGGCGGCGGTCGGCGAGTCGAGTTTCGCCATCAGGCGGCCCCACGACCCGACGACGGGCTTGACGACACAGGGATAGCCCAGGTCGGCGGCGGCATCGAGCGCCTGGTCGGTCGTGAACGCGACCCGGGTCGTCGGCGTCGGCACGCCCGCGGCGTCGAGTGCGAGACTCGTCTCGACCTTGTCCGCACAGATGCGTGCGGTCGTGGCGTCGTTGACGATCGGAATGCCGTACCGATCGGCGAACCGGGTGATATAGCGGCTGCGCGAGGTCGCGAGACACCGATCGACGAGCACGTCGACGCTCTCGAACGATTCGGGTGGGTCCGACAGATCGAACGTCTCGCGGCGCACGTCGATCTTGGTGACTGCGTGATCGCGCTCGCGGAGTTCGCCGAGCAGGAGTTTCTCGTCCTCGCGAATCCGGCTGTACAGGACGCCGACGTTCACGGTGACCCCTCCCCGGGTGGCGATGCGTCGCGGTGTCTCGGTGGTACTTCACACATAGGTATCGACGGCCTCCTGGCGGCGCGAAGCGGCCTCGTCGACGGCGTCGCGGGCGTCGTCCAGCGCGTCGGCGTCCCGGTCGAGTCTGTCGACGGCACGATCGATCGACGCGGCGACCGCGTCGGGTGCGGGCCCGCCCCGTGAATCCCGACTCGCGACCGAGGCGTCGGGATCGAGCAGCGCCGCGAGTGTCTCGCGGTCGAGTTCCGGCGGGCGCTCGTCCAGCGCGTCGTCGATCGCGTCGAAGAGCGCGTCGACCGACGGGGTTCCGTCGCCCGCGACGCGTGAGACGATGTCGTGAGCGGTCCGGAACGGGATCCCCGCCATCGCGAGGCGATCGGCGACCCCCGTCGCGGTCGAGAATCCCGCTCCCGGATCGACCTCGTCGGGCCAGTCGGCGGTCGTCACGGCCCCGACGGCGACCGGGAGCGCCTCGCCGACGGCATCGAGGGCCTGCCAGGCGTGCCGGTCCGCGCGCTGCAGGTCGCGATTGTACGCCCGCGGGAGGCCCGCGAGCGTCGTCGCGAGTCCCGCGAACCCGCCGGTCGCGTCGCCCGCACGGGCCCGGACGAGTTCCATCGCGTCCGGATTTTTCTTCTGGGGCATGATCGACGAGGTCGAGGCGTAGTCGTCGTCCAGATCGATCAGGCCGTCACTGGCGAACTCGATCGTGTCGGCGGCCAGTCCCGATAGCGTCACCGCGATCGCGGTCGCCGCCGCCGTCGCGTCGATGAACACGTCCCGGGCGGCGACCGCGTCGGTCGCGTTCTCGACGAGTCCGTCGAAGCCCAGCAGTGCGGCCGTGCGCTCGCGATCGATCTCGAAGGGTGTGCCGGCGAAGGCCGCCGCTCCGAGCGGCGACTGGTTCGTGCGTTCGTAGGCATCTCGAATCCGCTCGGCGTCACGCGCGAGCGCGGACTCGTAGGACAGCGCCCAGTGCGCCACGGTCGTCGGCTGGGCGGGCTGGCGGTGGGTGTATCCGGGAATGACCGTCTCGCGGTGGGCTTCTGCGAGCGCGATCACCTGGCGGCGCGCCTCGACGATCGCCGCCCAGCGGTCGAGCAGATCGTTCCGGAGCGCCAGGCGGAGACAGGTGGCGACCTCGTCGTTACGCGACCGGGCGGTGTGCATCCGGCCGCCATCGGAGCCGGCGCGATCGATCACGGCGGTCTCGATCGCCTCGTGAACGTCCTCGCCGTCGGGGAGCGCGTCGTAGCCCGCCTCTTCGATCGCAGCGAGTGCGGTGAGGATCTCTCCGGCGTCGCCGTCGTCGAGAATCCCCTGTTCGGCGAGCATGACGACGTGAGCGCGGTCGACCGCGAGGTCTGCGGCGAACAGACGGCGATCGGCCGCGATCGACGACATGAACGTGCGCGCGGGGCCGCCGCTGAAGCGGTCGCCGCGCACGGCGGGGTCCGCGGCGTCCTCGGCCATCACTCACTCGCCTCCGCCCGTCTCGTGACCGCCGATCTGGTCCGGATCGGCGTCCCCGTCCGCGGTGGCGGTCGCCGACCGGGCCAGGCGGTCCTGGAACCCGTGGTATTTCGCGACGCCGGTTGCGTCGTCCTGGGTGATTCCGCCGGTAACCGCCGACTCGTCGAACGAGGCCGCCGATTCGCTGTAGACGGCAGACGGCGACTCTCTGGCGACGGGCCGGACTTGCCCGCCCTCCAGTCGAACGGTCACCGTTCCGGTGACACGCTCCTGGCTCGAATCCAGGAAGCCGTCGAGGTCTGCGACCAGCGGGGCGTCGATCAGGCCCTCGTAGGCCTTTTCGGCCCAGCGCTGGTCGATCTGGGTCTTGAACTGGCGCTGCTCGGCGGTGAAGACCAGTTGTTCGAGTGCCTCGTGGGCGGTGAGCAGGACCGTCGCCGCGGGGTGCTCGTAATTTTCCCGCACCTTGAGCCCGAGCATACGGTCTTCCATCATGTCGGTCCGTCCGACGCCGTGGGCCCCCGCACGCTCGTTGAGCGTCTCGATCAGCGCGACCGGATCGAGGGCATCGCCGTCGAGTGCAACGGGCCGCCCGTCTTCGAATTCGATCGTGAGGTCCTCCCGTTCGCGCTCGCCGGGCGTCGCGGTCCAGTCGTAGATGTCGTCTTCGGGGACGGTTGTGGGATCTTCGAGTTCCGACCCCTCGATCGACCGGCTCCAGAGGTTGGTGTCGATCGAGTACCGGCCGCCCGAGCCACCCTCGACGGGCAGGTCGCGCTCGGCGGCGTACTCCGACTCCCACTCGCGGGTCAATCCGAGTTCGCGGACGGGCGCAATCACGTCCATGTCGGTCGACCGCCAGACGGCCTCGAAGCGCAACTGGTCGTTGCCCTTGCCCGTACAGCCGTGTGCGAGTGCGCTCGCACCGTGTTCGCGGGCGGCGTCGGCGATGGCCTCGGCGATCACGGGCCGGGCGAGCGCGGTCCCCAGTGGATAGCCCTGATAGGTCGCGTTCGCGCGGACGCTGTCGAGACAGCGGTCGGCGAACTCCGCGGTCGCGTCGACGACGACGTGGTCGATATCGAGCGCCGCGGCGGTCTCGCGGGCTTCGTCGAACTCCGCGGCGGGTTGGCCGACATCGACGGTCACGCCGAGGACCTCGTCGTAACCGTACTCTTCTTTCAGCAGCGGTACGCAGACGGTCGTGTCGAGCCCGCCCGAGAAGGCGAGGGCGACGGTGGTGGATGTCATCGGTGGATCGTGTGGTGAGTGTGGTGGCTGAGTAGCGTGGCGAGCGAACGATCGGAGTGGTGAGAATATATGGGCCTACCGGCCCGTTCGGCGTCGTCGCTCACCGTCGGCACGGCGGGACGCCGACCGCTCGGCTGTCGGGACGGGATCGCCCGACGAGCCTGCCGCTGTCGTCATACAGCGGTGTTGGCCAGTCGGGATACAAATAGCTTCCGAGATGCGCCGCTCGGACCGCGATCTAGACGACCTGGACCGACATCCCCTCGTTCTCGACCGGTCGCGTCTCCTCGGAGAGCGAGTCGACGTGGTCCTGAACGGTATGGACCGTTTCGCCAGCGGTGCACGGCGACACCTGCACCAGTTCGCCGTCGCGATATTCGGCCAGTCCCATGACGGGCAAGACGATCGTCGTCTCGGTCTCCACGTCCGATTCCGGACCGGTCGAGCGCGTCTGATAGAACGAATCGAGCGAGACGTTGTTCGAGAGCGCCCACTGCTGGAACTCCGCGACCCGGTTGAGCACGTACCGACCCTTGATCGAGTTCGCGGCCACGCTCTCCCGGGAGATCTGATCGCCCCAGACCACGACCGAGAATTCGTCGATCTCCTCGTCGCGTTCGAGGCGCTCCAGTTGCTTGAGCGTCGCTTCCTGACGTTGATGGGCGCCCTGGGGGTGGAGAGAACGAACGAAAAGTTCGAGCGAGGGGGCTGTCATGGGGATCTATGCGTAGGACACCTTGGTAAAAATAGATATTGTATGGCTTCAAATCTGATTCGAGTTGCATGAAGCAGTAAGGACCATGTAAGATACGGATTTCGAGGGGTAGCGGCAATTTAAATGGCTTTCTTTGTCTGGAAGAAATACTTTGTACGAAGGTATTAGTATCTTCGATAACGGGCGACGGTCATTGAGCGGAATAATATACGGATAGGTAACAATTTACCCGGGCCCCTCTCTGGAGCGTGCGTCGGCGACGGCGAACGCGAACGTGCTCGCGAGTCCGAGCATCAGCCCTGCAGTGAGCATGACGAACAGATAGGAAAGATCCTTCGACCCGACGAGCCACCCGCTTGCGGCGTGGATCACGCCCGCGATGGCGGTGATGTAGAACGGCGCGTTGAGGTGTCGCCACTCGAAGGTCCCGCGGAGATAGCCGTCGATCACGCGGCCGGAACTGCTGACGATCCCCGCGGCGGCAAACCAGACGATCGTGGCATCCACGAACGTGGCGAACTGTTCGGCGACGCTGACGGGATCAGGGTTCGAAGTCGGCGAGAGTTCGCCCACGCCGATCACGACGCCGACGATGCCGAGCAGGATGGCGACGAGCGAGGTGATGAGCGTCACCCGGCCGGCGTACAGCGCTGACTGTGCCCGCTCGACGAACTCGTCGATGCGGTCCTCGAGACCGATCCCGCGGGCGATGAGATAGAGGCCGAACAGACCGGAGGCGACCCCGAACACGTCACCCGGGAAATTGAGCGCGTCGGCGAGGACCGCGAGCGGATAGATGAGGAGGACGATCCCGAGCGGGATCAGGACCGTCCCGCGCGTTTCGGGATCGGCGATAACCTGCTTGATCGTATAGTACATCGATTCGAGATTCTGGGCCTGACGGACGACGACCCGGCGGACGCCGTCGATGTGGACGCGCGATCGCACCACCGGGACGACGCTCTCGTCCTGGGCGCCGTCGGTGACGAGGACGGCCCGCACGTCGTCGGGGAGATCGGCGAGCACGCGATCGAGTTCCTGTCCGACCGCCCGGTTGGCCGCCACGTCCGAGCCCTCCGTTCCGGTGACGGCGGCGACTTCGACGCGCTCGTCGTGATCGATTCGGTCGAAGAGGTTCACACCCTCGAAGAGGACGTTCAGATCGCTGTCTTCGGCGTCGGCGGTCGCCAGCGACACCGCGGCATCCTGGACGGCATCGCGGCCGACGACCGGCGTGGACACGTCGGTCTTGCGTCCGAGGTCGTCGTCCAGATCGACACACAGCACCAGCAGCATCCATCGGTCGTAGAACGCCCGGGGTCAAAAGGCTACTCGCGTGACCACTCGACGTTCGCCTCGCCGGTCCCCGCCGGATCGGGCGCGATCTCCTCGCCGGTGCGCCGATCGATGACGTGAATGACGCCCTCGCCACCCTTCGCCGGGCAGACCTCGGCCGCGTCGACGTTCTCCTCGAGCGCGGACTCGTCGATGAAGTACGCGTCCGGCGTGGCGATCCCGGTGTCGAGATCGACCGACCACGAATCGGCGACGGACGCACACTTGCCCGCGCCGATACAGAGATTCGCCTCGAACAGCAGTTTGTACGGCTTCTGTTCGACCGGCGGTGCGTCGGCCTCGCCGATGTCCATCGGGTCCTCCGGTGTCGACTCGTCCATACCCGCGGTAGCGCTCGCCCCGCCAACGGTCTATCGGTCCCCACGATCGTCGCCGGTGTCGGGATCCGGGCGTTTCCAGGCCGCTGGATCGGCCATACGGGCGATCGTCGATCTCCGGGACTATGGATAAAATATTTATTCGGAAGCCAGTTAATCGTTCACGCATGGCCGACATCGACCTCACGGTCAGTCAGGAGACGGTCCTCCGGGCGCTGGCGGACCTGCACCGGGAGACGACCGAACCGGTCAAAGGCGAGCGGATCGCCGACCGCGTCGACCGGGACCCCGGGACCGTTCGCAATCACATGCAGAGTCTGAAGGCCCTGCAGTTGGTGCGTGGGATTCCGGGACCAAAGGGTGGGTATCAGCCGACGACAGACGCCTACGACGTGCTCGACTGCCAGTGCCTCGATGGCGCGGTCGAGACACCGCTCCGGCGAAACGGCGAGCGCGTCGAGCACCTCGTCGTCACGGAGATAACGCTGGCGAACGTCCACGACCCCGACGGATCGCGCGCGACGGTCGCCGTCGAGGGCTCGATCGAGGCCTTCGAGGGCGGCGATCACGTCGCCGTCGGCCCGACACCGGGGGCGGGCGTCTCCGTCCGCGGGACGGTCATGGCGACCGACGAGTCCGGTCGCGAACTCGTGCTGGAGATCGAGTCGGTCGGGACCGAACCCGTCGACGTTGCCCAGCCAGCCGCGCCCTGAAAAGCGGGACCTTTTAGCGCTGGCCAGTCTTCCCGGCCGGTATGATCCTCTCGGACGGAGACATCCGCAGCCGACTGGAGGCCGGCACCCTCGAGATCGAGCCGCTGGCCGACCCCGAACTGCAGATTCAGCCCGCGAGCGTGGATTTACGGCTGGGACGAGAGTTTCTGGAGTTCCAGCACACCAACATTCCCTGTATCCACCCCGACAGCGAACAGGAGGTCGCCGAGTACGTCGAGGAGACCATCATCGACGACGGCGACGAGTTCATCCTCCACCCCGGGGACTTCGTGCTCGGGACGACCGTCGAGCGCGTCAGCGTGCCCGACGACCTCATCGCTCACGTCGAGGGGCGATCCTCGCTGGGACGGCTGGCCATCGTGGTCCACGCCACGGCAGGCCTGTGCGATCCCGGATTCGAGGGGAAGATAACCCTGGAACTGTCGAATCTCGGAACCGCACCGGTCGCGCTCACGCCCGAGATGCGGATCTCACAGCTCACCTTCACGCAGTTGAGTTCCCCGGCCGAACGCCCCTACGGCGAGGAACGGGGCTCGAAGTACCAGGGTCAAACCGGCCCACAGGCCTCGCGCATCCAGAGCGACGACGAGTTCGATCGATGAAATTCGTCGAGGAGGTCGTCGTCGAGGCAGTCCTGCCGACCGTCCGGTCGATGCTCGCCGAGGCGCTCGCCGATCGAGGACTGAACCAGCGCGAAGTCGCCGACCTGCTCGGCATCAGCCAGAGCGCCGTCTCGAAATACGTCCACGGCGAGATCGATCGGACCGACCGCGTCGCACGTGACGACCGGGTGAGCGCACTGGTCGAGGAACTGGCCGATGGCCTCGCTGCGGGCGATGTGAATCGTGTCCAGGCGCTGGTGGAACTCGAGGTCCTGATCCGGCAACTCGAACGCGGCGACCTCGTCGCCGAACTCCACACGGAAGCGATGCCCGCCCTGGCCGATGCCGACGCCGACTTTACCGACGTACACGATCCCGACGGACGACTCCGCCAGACCGAACGCGTGCGGGGGTCGGTCCGCCGTGGGCTGAGTCGGCTGGAACACACCACCGGCTTCGGCGGCACGATCCCGCAGGTCGGCTCGAACCTCGTCGAGTGTCTACCCGACGCGACCGATCTCGCGGACGTGTGTGGCGTCCCCGGTCGGATGTTCGAGGTCGGCGGTCGGGCCGTCGTTCCGGACGATCCGGAGTTCGGCGTCTCCGAACACGTCGCATCGACGTTGCTGGCAGCCAGGGCTGCGGGACATCCGTCCCGGGCGGCGCTCAATGTCCGGTACGATCCCGATCTGCTGGATCGAGTGCGCGACACCGGCGGAACGGCCGTCGAATTCGACCCGGAGGCCCCCCGGGACGACGCGATTCGGACGGCCCTGGCGGACCCACCAGCGGCCGACGCGATCTACCAGACCGGCGCGTTCGCTATCGAACCCATCCTCTACCTGCTCGGGGCCGACGCACCCACGGTCGCCGACCGCATCGCCGACCTCGTCTGAACGGACCCGCCACTCGGGAGGGTCACCGACCAAAACGGAATCCGACCAGTCAAGACGGATGACATCCTCCGCGCCGTGAACGGCGCGGTTTCCTCCGTGGGAGTCTCAGCCGGTCTACGACTCGCCGGAGGCAACATTCCCGTCACGGTGGACGGTACTCGGGTCTGTGCGCTGTTCTTTGGGACGGTGAGAGTGTGGTGACTCCGACCAGTCGTGGTCGTCCCACTCGAACCGCACGGGCCGTGCCATCGGCCTGACTGCTTGTTCTGTGTGCCGTTGACGAGACGCGAAGCGTCTCGTTCGCCAATCAGAACTCTGTGAGTTCTGATGACGTCTCAGGAACGTTTCTGACGCCGTAAGGTCGGCGTGCCCCTCGAACCCACACGGACAGGTGAGCGTGTCTTGGTGCCGTGTTGTTCGGTCTGTCGAACCGCACTGTGGACACTCCTGACTGGTCCATGCTTCCGACCGGACTTCGACCGAGATGCCGTATTCCTCGGCGGTACACGCCAGTCGCTCGGTGAACTGCTTGA
>JBDGTN010000033.1:12959-14352 GCA_042216835.1 Halococcoides sp. | reverse complement strand
GCGCTTCGAGTTGAATCCGCTCGCTCGCGCCCTCGGTGATGCGATAGTCGGCCTCACCGATGCGATCGAGCAGGCGAACGGCCGCCTCGTCGTCGAGATCGAACTCCCAGACGCTACGATGCAGTTGATCGAGCACGTCACCGCCGGCGATACCCTCGTCGACGAGCAGGCGGTCGAGCGTGGATCGCGCGGCCGTGAAATCGCCATCGAGGGCGTTCTCGACCATGTCCTCGATGATCTCGGGACGGGCGGTCGCGGTGATCTCGAAGACCGCATCCTCGTCGACGGTCGCGCCCGCGGCCGCAGCGGCCTGCAACCCGTTGATCGCCTTGCGCATGTCCCCGCCAGCGACGTAGACCAGCGCATCGAGGCCGTCCTCGGTGAGTTCGATCGATTCGCGGTCGGCGATGTGGGTGATCTGCTCGCGAACGGCATCGTCGGTCAACTGCGAGAACCGGAAGACCGCACACCGCGACTGGATGGGATCGATGATCTGACTGGAGTAGTTACACGAGAGGATGAACCGGACGTTATCGGAGAACTGCTCCATCGTCCGACGCAGCGCCGCCTGGGCGTCGCTGGTGAGTGCGTCGGCCTCGTCGAGGAAGATGATCCGGTAGGTCTGCCCGCCGAACGACGTTCGCGCGAACGACTTCACCCGGTCGCGGACCACGTCGATCCCGCGCTCGTCGCTCGCGTTGAGTTCCAGAAAGTACTCCTCCCAGTCCTCGCCGTACAACTCGCGTGCGATCGCGATCGCGGTGGTGGTCTTGCCGGTGCCTGCGGGGCCCGCAAAGAGCATGTGGCTCAGATCGTCGTTGGCGACGTACTCCCGGACGCGACTCACGATCGCCTCGTGGCCCGCGATGTCGTCCAGCCGCTGGGGGCGGTATTTCTCGATCCAGACCGCGTCCCGTCCCGCGGATTCGGCCTCGGTCATGTTGTCCGGCAGGGCACGCCCGGGCAAAAAGGCCCCGAGACGTGGCGGGTCCAGCCTGGGGTGGCCAGCCACAGCGAATAGCGGTGATCGGATCCAGCCACCGTCGCGACAGACTCATTGGCGTGGACCCGAACGACCGGTATGGAGGTGACCGTCGACGTTGCGGGTGGCCCGACTCGCAGACGGTCGGTGCCCGACACTGCCAGCTACGGCGATCTGATTGCCGACCTCGATGCAAGCATCCACGAGGTCGCTATTCTCGTCGACGGCACGCCCCGCCCGGCCGACGCGCCGGTCGATGCCGATCAGATTCGGGTGGTCCGAATGCTGAAAGGCGGGTGAGATGTCCAGCACCGGGAAACCATCGCCGGCCGACAATCCGAATCGTCGGCAATGGTTCCGATCCGCCGGCCGACAATCCGAATCGTCGGCAATGGTTCCGATCCGCCGGCC
>JBDGTN010000033.1:0-12859 GCA_042216835.1 Halococcoides sp. | reverse complement strand
ACAATCCGAATCGTCGGGCGTGGACCCAAACGATTTTGAGAGCGCGCGGAGTCGGATCGGGTATGACACGGATGGGGCACATGCTGGCGATTGTCGCGGTGGTGCTGATCGGAGCGGCCGTCGTCCCGGGCGTCGTCGCGGCCGAGCAACGATCCGGTGGGACGGTCGTCGTCGGCACCAACGAGACGGTCACCGAGGATCTCACGGCGTCGGGGGGTGCGATCATCGTCGAGGGCACCGTCGAGGGCAACCTCACCGCCATCGGGGGATCGGTCGTCGTCACCGAGTCTGGAACGATCACCGGCAACCTGACCGGAACCGTCGGCGACATCTCGATCGATGGGGCCGTCAACGGGACGGTCACCGGATCGGTCGGATCGATCCGGATCGGCGAGACAGCGACCGTCGGGAACGTCGATGCCGAATCGGGGTATCTCGGCATCGAAGGCACCGTCACCGGCGACGTTCGCGCCGCGGTCGACCGACTCGAACTCGGGCCCGCGGCCACGATCGGCGGCGATCTCACCTACGACGACGAGACGACCGTGATCGGCGATGCCGACGCGGTGGTCGCGGGATCAGTCGAGGCGACCGACCTCGGACACGGTCGGGGTGGTGGCGGCCTGATCGATGCGATACTGCCGGGCTTTTTCCTCCTGGTGGATCTCGCGTTCGGGGCGGTCCTGTTGATCGTCCTGCCGCGCCTCTCCGAGGATATCGCGAGCACACTCACGGAGCGACCACTGTATACCGCCGGTGGGGGCGTCGCGGGCGTGCTCGGCACGGTGGTCTTTCCGCTCATCCTCGCGCTGACGATCGTTGGCCTGCCGATCGCGCTCGTCTTCGGGCCGACCGTCGCGATCGTCGGTGGCTGGGTCGCGGTCGTCTACGGCAAATACACCATCGGTCGATGGGTGCTCGCACAGGTCGATGTGGACGATCGATGGCTCGCGCTGATCGTCGGAATGGTCGGGTTCGCCGCGCTCGGCATGGTGCCCCTGGTCGGCATCATCTTCGGTGCCGTTCCGCTGGTGATCGGTGTCGGGGCCATCCTCCTCGCGCTGTACGATCGGTATCGGGCGGCAGAACCGTCGGCCCCGTCGATCGCGCGGCGTCTCTGACCGATCGCGCAGTCTACCCCATCGACTGACGACGCTCGACATCGGCCGTGAGGTGGACTGCCGCCGGGAGGTCGCGTTCGGCGATCGACCGGGCGAATTCGTCGTGGCCCACGATTTCGATCGTCCGGGTGTAGACCGAATACCGCCAGCGGTCGATCGAGTCGCCGCCAGCGAGAAGCGTGTCAGAAAGCTCGACGGCGTACTCGCTCGGCGGTTCGGGATGGGGCCCTTTCAGTTCGACGCCCTTGCGCGTGGCCGACTCCTTGATGTCGGCGACCACCGATTCGAGTGCGTGGCGATCGCCGCTTGTGAACGTCAGCGTCGTCACGAAGGGCATATCGGATCGTCAGAACGTGATCGGCCCACGCCTATAAGGCCACCCATCGCCGAGTCGCCGGGCGCTCCGATATTCATTTCCGTCTGCCTGCGAAATCCGGGGTATGATCGAGGCCACGAGTGCTGGCGCGGTCCTCTTTCGGGACACGCGTGGCCGTCGCGAGTATCTACTCCTGAAGAGTCGCCCCGGCGACTGGGAATTTCCCAAGGGCGGCGTCGAAGGCGAGGAGGAACTCCAGCAGACGGCCATCCGTGAAGTCGAAGAGGAGGCGAACATCTCGGATTTTCGCCTGCTCGACGGCTTTCGCGAGGACTACGATTACGTGTTCGAAGCCGACGGCAACACCATCCACAAGACCGTTCACCTGTTCGTCGCCAAATCCTTCGAGACGAGTGCGGAACTCTCCGAAGAACATCGCGACCACCAGTGGCGGGACTACGAACAGGCGATCAACACCATCACCCAGGACGGGCCACGCGAGATTCTCGAAGACGCTCACGAGTTCCTCGACGAGCGCGAGGACGAGTATTGAGGGGGCTCCGGGATGATTGCGGCCGACTCACTCGCCATCGGGGGCGATCAGTGGCCACACGGCCGCCTGGAGGTACGCCCCGACGACCATCCCCGCGATCGCGGCGAGGATCGGCCAGTTGCCCACGCCGAGGCTGGCGAACGCGGCCCCGGGACAGACGCCCGAGATCCCCCACCCGACGCCGAAGATCGCGCCGCCGACGAGCACGTTCCGATCCATCGATTTCAGCCGGCGGGTGTAGGGCCGGCCGGTCAGCGGCGCAGTCCGATCGAGGCGTGTCGCGACGGCGATCGTCCCGCCGGTGACGACCGCCGCCCCGCCCATGACGAAAAGCAGTCCCAGATCCTCCAGGCGGAGAAAGCTGAGGACGACCTCGGGGCGAACCATCCGGCTGAGAGCGAGGCCAGCCCCGAAGACGAGTCCGCCGAGGAAAACCACCGGATGGAGACGGCGATCCACCGTCAGATCGTCTCGCAGCCGATCCTCACTGACGCTATCGTCCGTCATCAGACCGCCACCCCCAGGAGTTCGATCAGGTGAGCGACGAGGATGCCGATCCCGAGGAAGGTGGCGACGTTGGCGAGCGAGGCCTCGGCGACCGATCCGACCCCACAGATGCCGTGGCCGGAGGTACAGCCCTTGCCCAGTCGCGTGCCCGCGCCGACGAGGACGCCACCGCCGAGCAGTCGCCAGATTGGCACGTCGGTCGTCCAGAGCCCACCGTCGCCGACGACAGCCGCGAGAGCGGTATAGCCCGCCGCGCCGAGGATCAGACCCGCAGTGAACACCAGTCGCCACTCGCGACTCGCCAGCATCGACGGCCGATCGAGTCGATCGAGCGACGAGACGTAGGACAGCGTCGATTCGAGGACGCTACTCGCGCCAGCGGCGATGCCGGTCAGCGCGTAGATCAGACTCACACCGATGCCGATCAGGACCCCACCGGCGGCGTAGTGGACGACACCGTTCGGAAACAGTTCGATCATGGCTGACAGCGGGCCCGGACCGACGAAAAGCATTGGTTCGGGACCCCTGTGGCCGGTCCCACGCGATTTATGCCGGTGGCCGTCCGAGCACCGAATCACATGGAGGGTTCTGTATGAGTGCCGGCGTGGAAGGGATTATGCTGCTCGTCGCAGCGATCTTCGCTCTCGGGGTCGGCGCACAGTTGCTGGCCGCCCGACTCCAGCTCCCCAGTATCATCTTCTACATCGCCGCCGGGTTGCTCATCGGACCGATCTCGGGGCTCGTCCTGCCGATCGTCGATTCGGCGCTCGGGATGGATTTCCCCAGTCGGCTGTTCTCGCTGCAGACGTTCGGTGCCGAACCGCTCTCGACGATCGTCGGGCTCTCGGTCGCGATCATCGTCTTCGAGGGGGCCTTTCACCTCCACATCGATCGGCTGCGAGAGGCCCCGGCAGCGACCTTTCGGCTGGTGACCGTCGGAGCGGGCATCGCACTGCTCGGAACGGCCATCGCCGTCAAAATCGCCTTCGTGACCGCGACCTGGGGGCTGGCCTTCCTGATCGGCGCCCTGCTCGTTGCGACGGGGCCGACGGTGATCGCTCCAATCCTGGATGTCGTCCCCGTCCGGGATCGGGTCGCGACGGCACTCGATACCGAGGGGATCGTCAACGACGTGACGGCGGCGATCACGGCGGTCGTCATCTTCGAGGTGATCGTGCTCAGCGGGGCGCCACCGACGGAGTTGATCAGCGAATTCGTCAAACGACTCGGTCAGGGCATCGTCGCGGGGGCCGTCGTCGCGGGCATCGTCTACTATCTGCTGCGATATGTCGACCTCTCGCCGGGCGACGCCCCGCGGAACGCCCGATTGCTCGTGCTCGCTGGAGCGATCGTGTCCTACGCCACGGCGAACTTCCTCTCGGGCGAGGCCGGCGTCGCTGCTGCGGCGACGGCGGGCATCCTGCTGGGGAACGTCAACCTGCCCTACGAGAACGACATCACCGCGTTCAAGGGTGACGTGACGCTGCTCGTGCTCTCGTTTGTCTTCATCACGCTCGCGGGGATCCTCGAACTCGAATCGCTGATCAAGGTCGGCCTGCCGGGCCTGTTCGTCGTGGTGGCCGTGGCAGTGATCGTCCGGCCACTCCTGGTCGGCCTGTCGACGATCGGCGGCCGCTTTACCGTCCCCGAACGGGCCTTCATGAGTTTCGTCGGCCCGCGCGGGATCATCCCCGCGTCGGTCGCGACGCTGTTTGCGATCCGGTTGCAGTCTCCCGAGATCGGGATGGGTGCGGAGGCCGACATTCTCATCGGAACGGTCTTTCTGGCCATCCTGGTCACGGCCGCGATCGAGGGTGGTCTGGCACGGTACGTCGCCAGCTATCTCGGAGTGATACCAATGCGAGTTATCATCGTCGGGGCGGGCCGCGTCGGTCGCGCCCTCGCGGAACGACTGGAGGATCGAGGCGAGAACGTCGTCCTCGTCGACGAGGACGAGACGAAAATCGAAAAAGCACGCAACGCGGGCTACACCGCCGTCATGGGCGATGGCACCGATATGGACGTGTTGCGCGATGCTGGCGGTGAAAACGCCAAGACGATCGTCGCCGCGACCAGCGACGACGACGTGAACCTGCTGGTCAGCCAACTCGCCGACGCCGAATTCGCCGTCGAGAACGTCATCGCTCGCGTGAACCGTCCCGAGAACGTCGAACCGTTCGAGGATCTCGGTGTCCGCACGATCTCGGCTTCGATGGCGACGGCGTGGGCGATCGACAACCAGATCGAACGGCCGGCGATCGCCCACTGGATGACCGACGTGAGCCGTGTCGGTGACATACAGGAGATCGAGGTGACCAGCGATGCGATCGTCGATCGGCCGATCCGCGAGATCGGTCCAGAACTCCCCGAATCCTGTCTGATCGCGCTGATCAAACGCGGCGACGAGACGTTCGTCCCGACCGCCGACGACCGCTTGCAACACGGCGACATGGTGACGTTGCTGGGCGATCGCGATGCGGTGCGCGAGGGAATGGCGTTCTGTCAGGAGTAGGCGTCCTTCCAGGAGTAGGCGTCCTTCCAGGAGTAGGCGTCCTTCCAGGAGTAGGCGTCCTGTGATCCTCGATTCGGCAGCGCGTCACTCCTCGGCGGCGGCTTCGACGGGACTGGGCGGCAGGGCATCGAGATCGATCTCCTCGGCGAGCAACGCGTCGATATGGTCGGCGACAGGGCGTTCCTCCCGGATGACGGTTTTGAGCGCCCGCTGCTGGCTCACGTCACCGATGAGGACGCCACCGACGAGAGCGCCGTCACGAAACGCCAGGCGCCGCCAGACGCCATCCTCGTAGGTCCGCTCGGCGTGCTCCTCGCCGATCGTCGGATGACCAAAGGAAAGAAAGGGAAACTCGAAGTGCGTGATGGAATAGGACGGCACGTATCGGAACGTCGCGGGATCATCGTCGGCGACCATGTTCCGGCCGGCGACGACCCCCTGTTCTTTGGCCGACCCCCAGGTTCCGTTCTGGGTTCGGTCGTCGAGAATCACATCGTGGTACTGCGTGATGTCACCGGCGGCGTAGATGCCGGGCGTGCCGGTCGCCATGTGCTCGTCGACGACGATGCCGTCCGCACACTCGACGGGCGTCTCGTCGAGAAACGCCGTGTTGAAGTCAAGACCGACCGCAATGCCGACGAAATCGGCAGGATGGCGCGATCCCGAGGAGTCGATCGCGGCCGTGACGTGGCCGGCGTCAACCTCGAACCGCTCGACGCCGCTGTCGAAGACGGGGGTGACACCCTTCTCGCGAAGGCCCTCGTGGACGATTTCCGCACCCGCCTCGCTGAGCGCGTATCGCCACCAGCGATTCCCGCGCATGAGATACCGGGCGGCGACGCCCTGGGCCCCACAGATCGCTGCGAGGTCGATCCCCAGCAGGCCGGCCCCCACGACGACGCTCCGCTCGGCATCGCCCGCGGCCTCGCGAATCCGTCGCGCGTCGTCGAACGTCCAGAAATAGTGGACGCCCTCGGCGGTCGCGCCCTCGACGGGGAGTCGAGTCGGCGTGCCCCCGGTCGCGACGAGGAGGCGATCGTAATCGAGGTCGTCGCCATCGGCCGTCTCGACCCGCCGCGCGCCGGTATCGATATCGGTCACCCGCGTCCCCAGACGAAGTTCGATATCCCGATCGGTGTACCACGACTCCTCGTGAATCTGGATCGGGGCCTCGGGCATCGTCCCCTTGGCGAACTCCTTGATGAGAATGCGATTGTAGAGTGGTTCGTCCTCGTCGGTCACGACCGTGATCGAGCCATCGGGGTCCTCCTCGCGGATCGTCTCGGCCGCCGAACTGCCGGCGATGCCGTCCCCGAGGATCACGTACGACCGGGCCATAGCCCGCCTTCGGTGGCCACCCATTTGTGAATTGGTGTCTGGACAGTCCTCATGGACGGGGTCGGTTCGGGAACGCAATGATCACGTTCTTGCCCCCGGCGACCCGACACCAGGGTATGCCCGGAATCGATGCGATCGACAGCAAATTTCTGATCGCTGGCCTGGTCCCGATCGTCGCCAGTGTGCTCATCGGCGGGTGGGCGCTCGCCGGTGGCGACCCCGTGACCGCGCTGACGGTCCCCGTGTGGGCGCTCGCCGGCGCACTCGTGCTCGCGATCGGGCGGCGAGAGGCCGCGGAATCGACCCCGTGATCGCCGCCTACAGAAACTCTCGCCAGTGGTGAAGCGCCCAGTAGCCAAGCGCCGTACAGATCAGGCCCGCCGCGAGGAAGTAGACGACGACGTTAGCGGTGAGGACGACCGTCGGGTTGAGAATGGCATACCGGACGCCCTCCGCGCCGAAGGTGAGCAAGACGAAGCCGAGCACCGAGAGTGCCGCAGTGGTGGTGACGATCGGAACGCCATGATCGCCGGGATCTTCCAGGGCGAACATCGCGACGGTAAACACGACCGCCGCGCCCAGCACGTAAAAGGGCAGGCGGCCCGGCAGGTCGGCGATCTCTCCGGAAACCAGCGCGACGATGCCCAGAAAGCTGGCAGTCAACACCAGCGACGATCCCAGCACCGCCCCCACGACCCGCGCTCGATCGGCCATCGACATCCGGTCGTAGTCCATGCTCGAAGGATTTCGATCGCGTCACATTAAATATGCTGACCGGCGCGTCCCGTTCACATCCGTCGACGACCGCCGGCGATCGATCGCGGGGTTCAATGGCCGGGCGATCCAGGCCCGCGTATGAACGAGCGCCGCCGCGACCTGCTCGAAGACCTGCTCACGACTGCCGGCCCGTCGGGCTACGAGGCGAGCGTTCAGTCCCGCTGGATCGAGGCCGTCGAGGGCGTCGCCGATCGCGTCCAGACCGACGCGTACGGCAACGCGATCGCCATCCTCGACAACGGCGGCCCTCCCCTCGCGGTCGCGGGCCACGCCGACGAGATCGGCTACATCGTGCGAGATATAACCGACGACGGATTCGTGCGGATCGACCGCATCGGTGGGGCCGATCGAACGGTCTCGCGGGGCCAGCACGTCACCGTTCGCACGGCCGATGGACCCGTGCCGGGCGTGATCGGCCAGACCGCGATCCACCTTCGGGATCGCGACACTGAAGACCTCGTCGACATCGACGAACAGCACGTCGACATCGGGGCTCCCGACGCCGATATCGCCGCCGAGCTGGTGGATCGGGGCGATCCCGTCGTGATCGATCAGCGGGTGCGTGACCTTGCCGATAATCGACTCGCAGCGCGCGGACTCGACAATCGAATCGGCGTCTGGACCGCCGCCGAGACGCTCCGGGCGGCCGCCGAACGGGATCTTGACGTGTCGCTGGCGGCGGTCTCGACCGTCCAGGAGGAACTCGGGATCAAGGGCGCAACGATGGTCGGGTTCGATCTGGATCCCGATGCGGCGATCGCCGTCGACGTGACTCACGCCACCGACCAGCCGGATTCGCCCGCCGACCGGTCGAACGGGATCGAACTCGGGGACGGACCGGTGGTCGCCCGTGGAAGCGCAAACCACCCCGCACTGGTCGACAGCGTCCGATCGGCCGCCGCAGCGATCGACCAGCCGATCCAGTTGCAGGCCGCCGGCATCCGGACGGGCACCGACGCCGACGCCTTTTACACCGCCCGTGGCGGGATTCCCGCGCTGAACGTCGGCCTGCCGAACCGGTACATGCACACGCCCGTCGAGGTGATCGATACTGCCGACCTCGATGCGCTACCCGACCTGCTCGCGGCGGTCGCCGAGCGAGCGGGCGACGTGCTCCCCATCGACGGCCCGGACTGGTGACTCCGACCCCCGGGTCCATCCGGACAGGCAGCCACGACTGCAGGTGGATGGCGTCGGGCGACCGCCAGTGATCGACACGCGTTTGATCGCCCGGCCCATTCGTTCGGACCATCCGTGGCCGATGACGACCCGCCCGAGCGACGCCTCGCCGCGGCCTCGCCCAGTGCGAAGTTCGTCTTCTACGTGCTCGAACGCGAGGCCCCGCTGACGACCGCCCAGATCGCCGACCGCACGCGTCTTTCGCCGCGAACGGTCCGGAACGCCCTCTCCCGACTCGACGGGCGAGATCTCATCCGCGAACGCCCGTCGTTTCGGGATGCCCGGAAGACCCTCTATGAACCCACCGAATCGATCGAGGTTACCGATGACTGACTCGCCCGCAACCGATAACCGGCGTCGACCCCACTCGGGGACCATGCTCGAGGCCACGCCGCAGGATTTCGGCCGGGTGCTCTCCTCGATGTGTACCGAGCCCTGTCCGCCGGCCCGGCGAGCGGCCGAGCGATTTCTGGCGACCAATCCCGGCGATCCGGGGACCTACCCCGAGATCGCGCGCCTGGAACAGCGGGCAGTGGACCTGCTCGGTGATATTACGGAGCTGTCGGCGCCAGCGGGCTACGTCGCGACCGGCGGAACCGAAGCGAACATTCAGGCCGTCCGGATGGCGCGCAATCGCGCCGAGACGGACGACCCGAACGTCGTCGCGCCCGAGAGCGCCCACTTCAGCTTTCACAAGGGCGCGGAGATGCTCGATGTCGAGATTCGCACCACCCCGCTGTCGGACGCGCGGGCCGATCCGGGGGCCATGGCCGAGGCGATCGACGAGGAGACTGCACTCGTCGTCGCCGTCGCTGGCTCGACGGAGTTCGGACGCGTCGATCCCATCCCCGCCCTGGCCGATCTGGCCGCCGACGCGGGCGCGCTCTGTCACGTCGACGCCGCCTGGGGTGGCTTTCACCTCCCCTTTACCGATCACGACTGGTCGTTTGCGGACGCGCCGATCGACTCGATGACGATCGACCCGCACAAGGCCGGCCAGGCGCCGATCCCCGCGGGTGGACTCCTCGCACGCGACGAAACACTGCTCGACACACTCGAAGTCGAGACGCCCTACCTCGAAACCAGTACCCAGGTCACGCTCGCGGGGACGCGCAGCGGGGCGGGCGTGGCTGGCGCGCTCGCCGCGATGGAAACGCTCTGGCCCGACGGCTATCGAGACAATCACGAGCGCGCGATGGCCAACGCCGAGTGGCTCGCGACCGAATTCCGGGACCGGGGCTACGACATCGTCGATCCCGAACTCCCGCTGGTCGCCGCGGACGTCTCCCAGTCGATCATCGATGCCCTCCGGCGGCGTGGCTGGCGGATCTCCCGGACGGGGGCGGGCGACCTGCGGATCGTCTGCATGCCCCACGTGACGCGGTCGATGCTCCGATCGTTCGTGGCCGATCTGGACTGGTACTGACCGACCCAGCCCACCGTATTGGTGCCGCGGCGATCGCCACCGCACTCGTCGAGCGCCCTGTCACCCGGGTCTGGATCGCCCCGATCGGACCAGGATGGGGTTCGCCCTCTCCCCCGATGTGGAACTCCTCCGGATCGATGCCGGTGGCCTCTCGATCGTGGATCGCACCGATCGTTGCCGGTGGCCTCTCGATCAGGTCCCGATATCGAGACCGGTGGCCGGCCCGGGCGAACGAGCGAACAGAAAGTTTAGATGACCAGTCCCCGGACAACTGAACAGTGATCGAGTTCGGTGCGGATCTGATGGCCCTGCTTCCGACCATCGCCTGGGAGTCGTGGCTCAAACAGTCTGTCGAGACGGCGATCGGTCCGCTCGGTCTGGGCATCATCGCGATCTACTCGTTTCTGATCGCCGTCGTCTTGCCGACGCCGTCCGAGACCGTCCTCGTACCGGTGCTCTCCGGCCACATGGTGTTTTTCGGCTCGCAACCGCTCAGCTACATCGTCGTCATGGCCGTCAGCGGTGGGGCCAAGGCGGCCGGGAGTGTGTTCGCGCTCCGACTGGGCCACGGCGTCAAGGAGTCGGGCCCCGTCATTCGATTGCTCCGGCGATCGCCGATAGACATCGTCGCCTGGTCCGAGCGGAAGACCATTCAGCTGGCCGAACGGTACGGGTTCGTCGGCCTCGCGGCCGCGCTATCGGTGCCCTTCTTTCCGGATACGCTGTCGATCTACGCGTTCACGGTCCTCGAAGAGGACTATCGCAAGTTCGCCCTCGCCACGTTCGCGGGGTCGGTCGGCCGCCTGGTCGTGACGCTGGTGATCGTGTATCTCGGGCTCGGAGTTGTGTCGATCCCGACCTGATCGGCCTCTTCTCGGCCTCCATCGAACGTCCGGCCCAGACGCTGCGATCGCACTGGCGGGCAGTCGATCCCGTCTTGTTCACCACCGCGTCAGGGCGCTTTTCAGTCCGCCCACCGCAGGGCAGGCATGGACATCGTACCGGACACGAGCGTGATCGTCGACGGGCAGGTCACCGCGGCGATCGCCGACGATCGTTTGGATGGCGGACGCATTCTCGTCCCCGAGGCAGTCCTTGCGGAACTGGAGGCCCAGGCCAACGATGGCCGGCGAACAGGGACCGACGGCCTGGACGAACTCCAGTCGTTGCGCCGACTCGCCGACGCGGGCGATATTGCTCTCGAGTACGTCGGTGACCGACCGACCGGTGAGGATCGCGAGCGCGCCGAGCGTGGGGCCATCGACGCGACGATTCGGGATCTCGCCGCCGACCACGACGGGACACTCCTCACCGCCGACGACGTACAACGCGAGGTCGCCCGCGCCCGCGGGATCGACGTGGAGTTTCTCGATCCCGACCCGCGCGGGCACGACGATCTCGCGATCGACCAGTTCTTCGACGACCAGACGATGAGCGTCCACCTCCGCGTGGGGGCCCGTCCGCGGGCCAAGCGCGGCTCGGTCGGCGAAATGGCCTTCGAGACGGTCGCCGCGGCGGACAGTTCCGAAGCGGAGTTACAGGAGTACGCCCGCGAGATCGAGACTGCGGCCGCCGCGCGGGCCGATGGCTTCGTCGAAATCGACGAACCGGGCATGACGATCGTCCAGTTGGGGACCGATCGGATCGCGATCGCCCGTCCACCCTTCGCGGACGGCCTCGAAATCACCGCGGTCCGACCGATCGTCGAGACCAGTCTCGACGACTACGCTCACGCCGACGCTCTCGAAGACCGCCTCCGCGACGGCCAGCGGGGCGTCCTCATCGCGGGTGCGCCCGGCGCGGGCAAGTCGACGTTCGCCCAGGCGGTCGCGACGATGCTCGCGGACGCGGGCCAGGCCGTCAAGACCATGGAGAAACCCCGGGACCTCCAGGTCGACGAGCGCATCAGCCAGTACACCGCACTCTCGGGATCGATGGAGTCGACCGCCGACGCACTCCTGATGGTCCGGCCGGACTACACCATCTACGACGAGGTGCGAACGACCGACGATGTCGAGGTCTTTGCCGACATGCGCCTGGCAGGCGTCGGCATGATCGGCGTCGTCCACGCCACCCGTGGGGTCGACGCGCTCCAGCGACTCATCGGCCGGGTCGAACTCGGATTGATCCCGCAGGTCGTCGATACCGTCATCTACGTTGAGGCCGGCGAGATCGCCCAGGTGTACGACGTGACCACGGAAGTCAAGGTGCCGAAGGGCCTGATGGAGGCCGACCTCGCCCGCCCGGTCGTTATGGTCGAGGACTTCGAGACTGGCGCGCCAGCCTTCGAGATCTACTCGTTCAACCGCCAGGTCGTGACGGTTCCGCTCGACGGCAGCGAGGAGTCGGGCGTCGAGGGCATCGCTCGCGAGCAACTCACCGACGAAATCCGCTCGATCGCGAACGGTCGCGTCGATGTCGACCTCCAGGGCCCCAATAGCGCGGTCGTCTTCGTCGACGATCGCGACATCTCCCAGGTCATCGGGACGAATGGCGACCGCATCAGCCAGATCGAAGATCGTCTCGGTCTGGACATCGACGTTCGCACCTTCGACGAGCGCGATGATGACACCGCCCCGGCCGGTGGGTCCGCCGTCGGGACCCCGGACGCCGGACGGATCGTCGATCCCGAGATCACCGGCAGACACGTGATCGTCCCTGCCGAAGACTTTGCGGGCGAGACCGTCGAAGTCCGGGCCGGTGACGAGTACCTGTTCACCGCGACGGTCTCTCGCGGCGGCGAGATCCAGGTCTCACGAGGCAGTGCGATCGCCGACGAACTCGAACGGGCGATCGATCGCGGTCGGCAGGTCACGATCGTGCCGAGCTAACTGCGGGGTGTATCACACCGGGACAGCGCGGACGCCCCACTTCAGGGGTGGGTCGCTGACTCGGCGTAGGCATTGATCGCCTGCGCGTTGCTGTAGGAGTCGTAGGCCGCCCCGACGTGGATCAACAACTCGAAAAACGGCGCGAAAAACAGGAAGATGCCGAACGTGAACACCGTCGCGATCACCGCCATCACCATCCAGATCAACCAGATCACGATGGTGTACATCCCGCGGGCGTCCAGGTGTGAACCGCCTCGGGGTCAAGTGGTTCGAGAGACTTCGTCTCTCGTCATCACGGA
>JBDGTN010000022.1:0-14589 GCA_042216835.1 Halococcoides sp. | reverse complement strand
GGGCCGGATCGAGGGCGTCGTCGGGCCGGATCGAGGGCGTCGTCGGGCCGGATCGAGGGCGTCGTCGGGCCGGATCGAGACCACGACAGATCGCGAGTGTGGCCCCAGGTCCGTGTTGGATGTGGGCACGGGGTCGCGTTCGATACGAAATTTCTGACGGCAGACTCGACCGCGCCCGACCCGCAATTGTCTTGAACGCGGTGGTCGAACCTCGGCGACATGACCGACGAACAGCGCTACGAGAAGCACCGCGAGGCCGGCCGGATCCTCGCCGAAGTCCGTGCCGAGGCCGTCGAAATGATCGAGGTCGGCGCGAGTCACCTGGAACTGGTCGAAACGGTCGAGGATCGCATCCGCGAGTTGGGCGGCGAGCCAGCCTTCCCCGTCAACATCAGCGTCGACGAAGAGGCCGCCCACGGCACGCCCGGCCTCGACGACGAGTCGACGTTCGGCGAGGAGATGATCAACCTCGACGTTGGCGTTCACGTCGATGGCTGGATCGCCGATTCGGCGATCACGGTCGACCGCTCGGGAAACCCGACCCACGTCGAGGCCGTCGAGGATGCCCTCGATCGCGCGCTCGAACTGGTCGAACCCGGTGTCGAGACCGGCCGGATCGGTGCGACCGTCGAGGAAACCATCGAGAGCTACGATCTCAACCCCGTCGTGAACCTCACCGGTCACGGCCTCGGCGAGTACGAACAGCACACCGACCCGACGATCCCGAATCGCGCGGTCGAGCAGAGTGCGACCCTCGAGGCGGGCGACGTGGTCGCGATCGAACCGTTCGCCACGGACGGATCGGGCAAGGTCTCTGAAGGGTCACGCACCGAAATTTATGCCCTCGAACGCGAGCAGTCGGTCCGCGATCGCCGCGCCCGGCAGGCCCTCGAAGAGATCACCGAGCGGTTCCAGACGCTGCCCTTTGCGACACGCTGGCTCGACAGTTCCCGGCCCGAGATGTCGCTCCGACGCCTCGAACGCCAGGACGTGATCCACGGCTATCCCGTCCTTTCGGAGGCAGCAGGTCACCTCGTCAGCCAGAAAGAACACACCGTCATCGTCACCGAGGACGGCTGTGAGGTCACGACGCGGTCGCGGTGATCGATGCCCCACACGAACGATCAGGTCGCGACCACCCGGACTGCAATCACACCCTGATCGACCCATACCCCTCTCCTACGCGTCGTTCATCCTGGTTTTCGTCTGGGTTCCACAGCGTTCACAGCGCGTCACGCGGTACGGTTCACGAGAGAAAGCCGCGTTCGAGGATTCGTCGTTTTCAGTAACGATTTCGACACTGACGGCGTGGGCAGTGCGGTCGCCACACGAGGGGCAGTGCTCCGTGAGGGACGTGCCACGACGATCGGAGGTGGCCATACGCATCTTAATTCCGGCCCATGGGTAATAAAATCCACCCCTGACGGGCTTTCCTTCCAGCGATTGTGCCGTTTTCGTCCGGTATAGGCCTTCTATTGCCCGATATTCGATATCAATCTTGATAATAGAGCTCGCTCCGAGAGGGCAAACGTCTTTGGGATCGACGGCCGCAGGGAGCACATGGAGCAGTTGTTCGCCCCGTGGCGGATCGAGTGGGTCGAACGCGACGAGCGCAACGCCGATGTCGAGGAGTGTGTCTTCTGTGAGTATCCCGACCGCGAGAGCGCTCGCGAGCATCTCGTGGTCGCCCGCGGGGGCGAGGCAGTCGTGATGCTGAACAACTATCCGTACAACCCCGGTCACGTGATGGTGATCCCGCGCCAGCACACCGGCGAGTACGCCGCGCTCGATCCCGCCGTCCTGTCCGACCACGCTCGCCTGAAACAGGAGACGCTCGCGGCGCTTCGCGAGGCGATGGATCCGGACGGATTCAACGCGGGGATGAATCTCGGTGGCGACGCTGCCGGCGGGTCGATCGACGACCACGTCCACACGCACGTCGTCCCGCGGTGGCGCGGCGATACCAACTTCATGGCGGTGATCGACGACACCTCGGTCATCGTCGAGGCGCTCGAGGAGACCTACGATCGCCTGCATCGGGGTTTCGCCGAGCGACCGGGCGCGACCGTTCCGGGCCCCGATCGGGCGGTCGAGATCGACCTGGATCGAGACAGCGAACGATGAGTCGGCGGAGTGCGGTCCGACGAGCGGGACTGGTCTTGCTCGTGGTGAACGTCGCGCTGCTCGCGCTGAAGGCGGGCGCGTTCGGCTGGACCGGCAGTCTCGCGGTCGGATCGGAGGCCGCCAACAGCCTCGCGGACGCCGTCTACAGCGTCGTCACCGTCGCCGGCCTGTATCTGACGACCCGACCGCCGGACTTCGAGCACCCCCATGGCCACGAACGGATCGAACCCTTCGTCTCCTTGCTCGTCGCCGCGGGCGCGTTCGTCGCGGCCGGCCTGACGGGGTACGGCGCGATCCAGACCGTACTCGCGGGGACCGCGGGCATCCAGCACGGCCCCGTTGCGATGGGCGTGCTCGCGATATCGATCGGGGTGAAACTCGGGTTCGGACGCTGGTGCCGGGGGGTTGCCGACCGGACGCACTCGCCGGCGCTGGTCGCGACCGCGAAAGACGCCCGGATCGACGTGCTCACCGCGTCGGCCGCACTCGTCGGGGTCGTCGGCACCAGTCTCGGGGCGCCCGTGTTCGATCCCGTGGCGGCGATCCTCGTCGCGGTCGGCATCGCCTACACCGGGATCGAGATCGTCTCGGACAACGTCGATTACGTCGTCGGCGCGGCCCCGCCGGAGGATCTCCGCGAGGCGATCGTCGATCGAGCGATCGCCCACCCCGATGTCCATGGGGCCCACGACGTGGTCGCCCACTACGTCGGCCCCCAGGTCGACGTGAGTCTCCACGTCGAGATCGAAGGCGAACACACCCTCGCGGAGGCCCACCACATCGAAACGGGCGTCGTCCGGGCGATCGAGGGGCTTCCCGAGGTCGACGACGCGTTCGTCCACATCGATCCGCGCGACCTCGACGAGTGGAAGCCCGATCCCGAGGTCGAGCGCCTCGTCAAAGGCGGCGACGGCGATCCGGCAGGACCCACCGATAACGGCGAGGCCGGCCCGGGCACCGGGGGCGATCCCGGGGCTGACGACTCCTGATCGACTCGAAGCGCCCGTCCGCCTCCCGTCGAGGCGGCCAGACTCGAAGCGACCCCTCGACATGACTCCCTCTCGGAATGGCGCGGACTCTCTCGAAATGGTCCCGACCCCCCTCCCGGGATGGCTCTCTCTGGGAATGGCGCGGACTCTCTCGAAACGGTCCCGACTCCCCTCCCGGGATGGCTCTCTCTGGGAATGGCGCGGACTCTCTCGAAATGGTCCCGGACTGCCGGCGTGACGCGATCGGACCGGACCCTTTTTGTGCGGGCGCACCGACTCCGCGCCCGATGAACGTCGGGGTCGACGAGGCCGGGAAGGGACCGGTGCTGGGGTCGATGTTCGCCGCCGCCGTCCGGGGCGATCCGGCGGCCGTGCCCGACGCGGTCGACGATTCGAAGGCCCTCGACCACCAGCGTCGCCTCGAACTCGCGCCAGCGATCCGCGAGCGCGCCGATGCCACGGCCGTCGTCGAGGTTCCGGTCGCGGCCATCGACGGCGACCGTGACATGAATACGCTGACCGTCGAGGCACACGCCGACGCGCTCACGGGGGTCGTGTCGGCGGGCGATTCCGTCCTCCACGACGCCGCCGACACCAATGCCGTCCGGTTCGAGCGACGGATCGCCGACCGACTCGACACCGACTGCGAGGTGCGAGCGCGTCACGGGGCGGACGCCGAGGCCCCGCTGGTGGCAGCGGCGAGCATCCTCGCGAAGGTCCGCCGCGAGGCCCACGTCGATCGCCTCCACGAGGAGTACGGCGACTGCGGCAGCGGGTACCCCTCCGATCCGACGACCCGGGCCTTCCTGGAGTCGTTCGTCGAGGCCAACGAGGAACTGCCCGACTGTGCGCGCGCCTCCTGGCAGACCAGCCAGGACGCACTCGCCGCGATCGAACAGGTCGATCTCGGGCAGTTCTCGTCTGTCGGAGAGTAGTCTCGACCGCCGATCACTCCGCGTCTCCGACGAATGCGATCCGAGTCACTCCTCGTCACCGACGAAAATCGTCTTCAGGCGCGCGCCACACGACGGGCAGCACAGCGTCTGCCAGCGATCGGTATCGAGATCGCCCATCGTCTCGGTCCGGATCGCCTCGGCGTGCTCGACGCCAGCCCCGCAGTTCGGGCAGGTCTCGGTCATGTCCGTCGATCGCTCCCGGCGTCAAAAGCCGTATCGATCCTCGCCACCCGACCGGTCACTCGGTGTCGAGGATGAGGTGTCGGAGGATATCACCGTAGGCCGGGCGCGTGATGATCACGCCGATGAGGACGCCAGCGATCGTGATGATCGCAAAGCCCTTGAGGTCGCCCAGCTGGAGGACGGCGAGCGGACTCATCGCGACGATCGTCGTCGCCGCGGCGGCCCCGATCACCCAGAAGGCCTTCCAGAGGCGGTTCTGGAACACCCGGCCGGTGGCGATCGACCCCTCGCGCTGGAGGATCTCGTCGGCGATGATGATGAGGTCGTCGGCCCCGGTCCCGACGACGGCGATCAGCCCCGCGATGTGCGAGAGATCGAGCGAGAGCCCGATCACCGCCGCAAAGCCGAGCAACAGATACACCTCCGCGGCGGCGGTCGCCACCATCGGCCCGGCGACCCGGGTACGATTGTACCGCATGAAGACCACGCCAGCGACCGCGACGATGGCGATCAGCCCCGTGACGAGACCGTAGAGCTTGAATCGGTCGCCCAGACTCGGCTCGATCGTAAACGTCTGACCGGCCTCGACATCGAGTTCGGTCGGGAGCGCGCCCGCCCGGAGGTTGACGCTCAGCCGCTGGGCAGTGGTGAGATTGTCGCCGGTCATGATGATAAAGCGGGGATCGTCGACCCACGTTCTCTTTTTGAACTGCACGGCGAGATCGCCGTTCATGCCCGCTGCGTACACCACCCGTCCGTCAGAGACCGTCAGCAAACACCGGCTCTGTGGCGGTTCGGACTGGGATTCGAACTTACACCGGCGTTCCTGAGTGAAGCCAGTCGCGCGCATCGCCTTCGCAAAGTCGGGCGCGGCGCTCTTGGCGACGGTGATCGGAACGCCCCACGCGCCGCCCGGTTGCTGTGTCGGAGGGCCGACGCGGCGGATCTCGTTGACACTCGTCCCACGGCGGAGCACCGTCTTGTTGGCGTGGCCCGCATACGAGCCGTTATTGTAGGTCGGGTAGTGCGCCACCAGCGTCACGACTCCCCGAGACTCGATGAGCGACATCGTCTCCGAGAGGCCCGCGCCCGGCACCTGGACCGAGATGTATCGCTGGCCAGTGGTGGGATTGGTCACTGTCGCCACGCGACCACCGGAGACGCCACCCTGGGAGATCTTTTTGTCGAGCACGTCGACGGCCTGTTCGTAGGTCTGGCGGGTGACGCTCTCGCTGATTGCATCCGATGGCAGATCGTAGCCCGTCTGCTCGAAGGCCGTCCGGACGGCGGTGCGGTTGATCTCCTCTACGTACAGTTCGATGGCGTCACCATCGGGGTTGCCGGGTCGCTGGCGAACGTTCACGTCCAGCCGATCGAGGTCGGTCTCCTCGGCGATCGCGGATTTGAGGGCCAAACTCGCCGATCGATTGGTCACGTTGACGCCCGTGACGGTGTACCCCATCAGTGGCGCACGGATGCGGGTCCCGCCGTCGAGATCGATCCCGTACTTCAGATTGGTCGGACCGCCCGCCGCCGAGGCGTTCCCATCGCCGCCGTCGGCCCCGCCGACCGGGCCGAAGAGGAAGACGGTGCCGACGAGAAGCGCACCCACGAGCAGGAGGATTCGCCACTCCTCGCGAACGATCTCTGGAATCGAGCGGTTCATCGCGACACCCCCTCGAAGACATACCAGCGAAGCAGACTCAGGTTGAGCATGTAGGTGTTCATCAGGTCCGCCGCGAGTCCGATCACGAGCACCAGGCCGATCTGGGGGAGCAGTGGGATGGCAAAGAGCCGCGCCACGATCGCCATGACCGCCATCGCCGCCAGTGACGTGAGCGTCATCGTCACACCGGTCTGCATCGCCCGGTAGGTGCTCTCGTAGAAGTCACCGCGGCGGCGGAGGATGTGGTTGTTCAACAGGATATCCGAGTCCACGCTGTACCCGATCAGCATCAGGAGGGCCGCGATCGTCCCCAGAGAGAGTTCCACCCCGAGCAGGTTCATCGCCGCCACGGGAATCAGGATGTCCGAAAACGCCGAGACGACGACCGCAACGGACGGGACGAACGTGCGGAACAGAGCGAAGACGAGCAGACTCATGCCCACGAAAGCCACGGTGAGGCCGGCGAAGGCCGTCAGCTGCGTCGATCCGCCGAAACTCGCCGATCGCCGCTGTTGAGAGAGTACCTCGTATCCGGCGGCCTTCAGCCGATCCGTGAGGTCGCTGGCCTGATCGTCTTTGCTCGTGACGATGTACTCCCGCTGGGAACCGGCGGTCTGGACCTCTCGAATCGATACCTCGACACCGGCCGCCGATCGAACGTCCTCGGGAGTAACCGGACCGGCCGTCGCGATGTGTGCCTCGGAGCCCCCCGTGAAGACGATTCCGAGATTCGCGGGCGCCCCTGTCAGTACCCACCAGCCGGCGATCACCAGCAGTGCCACCGCGAGCACGGCGAGCGGCACCGCAGCGAGTTGCCGGTTCGAATACCGGGAATAATCGATCTCCGGTATCTCGAACTGGAACATGGGCATTCGTGTGATAGCACGCCGAATAAGCCTTCCTAATGCGCGCTCCCAGCCACGATTGCACGGGAGTCGCGACCCCGGTCCGGACGACTGCACGGTCGTATCGGACCCCGGTTCGGTGCGGACCAGTCCGCTGCGATCGAGCATCGGGTTCCTCACAGAGCGGATCAGTTTGCGAGGAGACCGCTCAGTCGACTCTACTGGAGTCGTATCGAACGGCGATCAGGCCCGGTTCGTGCCGGATCTCGACGCGATCCGTCCCGAGTCGGACCGCGCGATCGAGCGTCGCGTCGTCGTCGAGTACGTCCCTGACGGCCGCTTTGGTCTCGAGTTCGGGGACGGGGATGACGTGGAGTGCGCCAGACGATCGGTCGACTCTGGCAATTTCGCCGACCGAACAGTCGGCGGCGGCCGCGCGGGCACGGTCGCCCGGGGGCTGATCGCTGGCCCCGATCGTAACCGTCCAGCGCCTGTCGATCGATTCGATCGACCAGGTCATCCCGTCCGTGTTCTCGGTCAGATCCGCAACGAGCGCCTCGTCTTCGGACACGTCGGGCGGATCGACGATGGTGTGAATTTGTCCCGAGGTGACGTTTCGGAGCGTCGCAGTTTCCTCGTCGCGATGGTCGACGACGTACCGGGTTTTCGCCATAATTAACGATTAGTCCCGCAGAATTGTGACTGTTTCGATACGATCGGGATTTCGGCGATGGGTGGCCGACCGGATCGAAAACCGACAGCCGTTTTTCTCGCCGGCCGCCTACCGGAGCCATGGCCGACGACCGTCCGCAGACGACCGCGATCGCGATCGCGATCGGCCTGATCGGCTTTCTGGGTGGCACCGTCGGCTACAGCCTCACGCGAGACCTCGTCACGTCGACGGTCGGCCGTCCGGGCCCGGTCTACGAGCAGTGGGTGGCCGTCGTCGGGTTCGGCCTGGGCACCGTTGCCACCGTCGGTCTGTTTCTGGCAGCCAGCGACCGGGGGACCGAATTCGTCGATCTGGCGTGGCCCACTCGGCGCGATCTGGCAGCCATCCTCGCCGGCCTGGTCGCGATCTTCGGGCTCTACGGAGCGGTGACGCTCGTCCGCCACGTCCTTGCGATCCCATCGGCCCAGAGTCAGGTCGGGCAGGCGATCGAGGCGAGTTCCGCTCCGACCGCCGTCGTCGGACTCGTCGTGCTCTCGGTGATCGTCGTCGGGCCGACCGAGGAACTCCTGTTCAGAAACGTCGTCCAGAAACGTCTCCGCGCGGCCTATTCCGGACCGGCGGCGATCGTCATCGCGAGTCTGTTCTTTGCGGCGCCACACCTCGGCCAGTACGCCAGCGGACCCGTGGCAGGAACGATCGTCTCGCTGGTGACGGTGTTCGTGCTCGCGACGGTTCTCGGATCCGTCTACGAGGCGACCGGGAATCTCCTCGTCCCGGCGGCCGTCCACGGCCTGTTCAACGCGGTCCAGATCGTCGCCGCCTGGATGTTCCTGCCGTGACCTCCTTCCCGGCCCGGATGCCGGCAGATGATCGTCTCTCCGATCCACTCGTGGGAATCGTCGGGGGATCGACGAATCGGTGGTGCGGACCGGTGAATCGTCAGACAATCGGCCTATCGTCAGACGATCGTCTGACGGGTATTTATGCCGTCGTGGGCCCGAGTGTGTGGTATGCCGACGCGGTTCACCGTCGTCTGTGACGACGATCGGGCCCGAACCATCACGACGCTGGCCCGCCGGCACGACCTGACCGAGGAGGCCGTCCTCCGGCAATTGATCGACCTCGGCCTCGAATCGATCGACGAGACAGACGAAAACCACCCGACCATCGGGCAGTGACCTCACCCGTTCGAGGGATTCTTTCGTTCGAGTTCGGTCCCACAGATCGGGCAGCGGTCGTGGTCGTCTTCGAACTCGCGGCCACAGCCCTGGCACTGGTAGATCCACTCCCGTTGCTCGTCGATGTCGTCGCGAGCGACACTCTCGACGCCGAGATCGAGCGCCTCTGCGACGTTCTGGATCGCGTAGTCGTCGGTCACGACCACGGCGTCGAGTTCGAGGGCGGCGGCGAGGACGCGCCGATCGGTCTCCGAGAGGGCGTCCCGGTCGCCGGTCTCGCGAGCGACCTGGTGGACCCGGTCGAGGGTCGCGCTGTCGGGGACGTGGACGCGCATCCCCGCCCCTTCGAGTGCCTCGTACCGGTAGCGACTCGAATCGGTGAGTTCCTCCCGAACGGCGGGAATCGACGCCGTCGGCCCGTCTGGATCGACGCCCTCGATGAACGCCGAGGCGTCGAGGACGTACATCTATCGCTCGATGATCATGTGATCGCTGACGGACTGGACGCGACCGATGGAGACCGTGAAGTGGCCCTCCTCGTCGCGCTGGAGACCGAGATCACCGGTCTCGGGGGCGGGATCGATGAGGAGGTCGTGGAGTTCGCCGCTTTCGAGGTCCATCGTGATGTTGTACAGCGTCCCGAGTTCGACGCCGTCGCTTCCCATGACCGTCTTGCCGGACAGGTTCTCCGCGAGGATGTCGGGCATACCTGCGGGGTCGGGGGCCGGCGACATAAACGCCACGGGCAGGCGGGCAATCGAATTTAACGAGACCGGGAGCGATCGGGGTGGATCGGCCCCAGTCGGGTCGATCGGGATCTGGCCGTCCGATCAGTACAGTTCGCGGTGGTTCTCGACGGTGAGCCCGTCGACTCGCTCGAACCCTCCGTCAGCGGTGACCAGCGGGACATCCAGCACCCGAGCCACCCCTGCGATCATCATATCGGGGGTCTGCATTCGTTGCCCCTTCGCTTCGAGTTCCTGGCTGATGCGAGCCGCTTCGAGGGCGTGAGTCCGGTTGTACGCCAGGTGGTCGACCCACGGGAGGTCGTCGTCGACCAGGACCGGGTCGCGCCCCTCATTGACAGCTCCGTGATACAGCTCGTAGGCTCCGACGGACGTAAGAACGAGACTCTCCGCGGTATTGGCGAGACGGGGCCCTCTAGCCGATTCCCGACCGCGGAGGAAGTCAACTCAGAAACTACTGTCGAGGACCTTCAAGGCTCCACGTCGAAATCGTCGTCAATCTCACCGTTGACCTTGCGCACCGACTCGTCAATGGTGCTGTCGTTCCACGCACCGAAGCCCGCGAGTGGTTCGTCCATTTCGCGCTCGTCGGTCACGTACACATCGATGTATACGTCCGGACGGCTTCGGGGTTTCGGTGTGAGCGGGTCGCCTCGATCACCACGCCCAGACGACGGACTTACGGGGCTGGGCGGGAACCGATCGGCTACGACTCGGGTGATTCCATGGCCGACTCCACTCCAGCCAACGGGACGGATCTTCGAACGCCGATCGTGGCCGTCCTCGGGCACGTCGATCACGGCAAGACCACGCTGCTCGATCACGTCCGCGGATCGGCGGTGACCGCCGACGAAGCGGGCGCGATCACCCAGCACATCGGCGCGACCCACGTCCCGCTCGAGGTCATCTCCGAGATGGCCGGTGGGCTGGTCGATCCGACGGACTTCGACCTGCCGGGGTTGCTTTTCATCGACACGCCGGGCCATCACTCCTTTTCGACGCTGCGCTCGCGCGGGGGCGCACTCGCCGACATCGCGATCCTCGTCGTCGACGTGACCGACGGGTTCCAGCCCCAGACCGAGGAGGCGATCGACATCCTCGCGCGGACGGAAACGCCCTTCGTCGTCGCCGCGAACAAGGTCGACGCCGTCGGGGGGTGGCGTTCGGAGCCCGATCAGCCGATTCAGGGCCGGCTGGACGCCCAGTCCGATCGCGTGCGCTCGGATGTCGAGGAGGGCCTCTACGAGATCATCGGCGATCTCTCCGATGCGGGCTTCGACGCCGACTTCTACTGGCGGGTCTCCGATTTCCAGGCGAACGTCGGGGTCGTGCCCTGCAGTGCCGAGACCGGCGAGGGGATGCCCGATCTGCTGGCGGTCCTGATGGGCCTGTCCCAGCGGTACCTCCGCGAGGCGATGGCCGTCGATACGGCCGGGCCGGCCGCGGGGACCGTTCTCGAAGTCACCGACGAACAGGGCTTCGGGACGACGCTGGATGCGGTGATCTACGACGGCCGGATCGAGGCCGGCGACGAGATCGTCGTGGGCGGCGTCGGCGATCCGATCGTCACCGAGGTGCGCGCACTGTTAAAGCCGCGCCCGCTCGCCGAGATCAGAAGCGACGACGCCTTCGAGACGGTCGATCGGGTCGTCGCGGCCGATGGCGTGAAGATCGCCGCACCGGAGCTCGACGACGCGATGGCGGGCGCGCCGATCCGCGTCGTCGGCGATCGATCCGTCGAGGACGTGATCGCCGACGTGCGGGAAGAACTCGCCGCGGTCGCCGTCGAGACATCGGATCACGGCGTCGTCGTCAAAGCCGACACGCTGGGGTCGCTCGAAGCGCTCGCCGGCAGTCTCGAAGCGGCGGAGATTCCGATCGTCCGCGCGGAGGTCGGTGACGTGGCCCCGCGGGACGTCCACGTCGCCGACACCGCCGAGGAGCCGGAGTACCGGTCGATCCTGGCCTTCGGGGTCGACGTGCTCGACGATGCGCGCCAGATGGCCGCCGATCGCGACATCGACCTCTTCGAACACGACGTGATCTACCGGCTGATCGAAGCATACGAGGAGTACGTCGAGAGCATCCAGGAGGCCCAGCAGGAACAGATCATGGCAAACATCACTCGTCCCGCGCGCTTTCGGATCCTCCCCGACCACACGTTCCGCCAGTCCGACCCCGCCGTCGTCGGCGTCGAGGTCCAGGGCGGGACGGTGCGCCGCGGCGAGTCGGTCGTCCGGTGGGACGGCTCCGAGCCCACGCGCGTGGGGCATCTGAAGTCGATCCAGGACGAGGGCGAGGATGTCGAGGAGTTGCGCGCGGGCGAGCGGGCGGCGGTGTCGATCGACGGGCCGACCGTGGGTCGGCAAATCGAGGAAGGCGACGAGTTGTGGGTCGAGATTCCCGAGAAACACGCCAAGGTCTTGGAGGGCGAGTTACGCGAGGAGTTGCCCGCCGACGAACGCGAGACGCTCGGGATGTATCTCGACGAGCACCGGTCGCGCGATCCGTTCTGGGGGAAGTAAGGGTCGATCGGGGGCCGCATTTGCTGACCGGGCCACTCCGGTACGGACTCGAAATCCCGTCTAGCCGCCACCAGTGTCGCAGTGCTGGTGTCAGCGGCTCCATCAGTCAGACCGCCACACTCGGTCAGTCGGCCCTGAACGGCTCTCGGACCCGGCCGTCCGGACGAACGCGACGACGATGCCGACCTGCAGCGCTGCGACGAGACTCACGGCGAGCGGGACGGCGGCGACGCCGACCGGTCCCCCGAGACTCGCGAGAGCGTGGGCTGCGAGTCCGAGAGCGACGACGACGGCGAGGAGTGACCAGCCGTGTCCCGAGGCGAGTCCCCAGCTGCGACTGATCGCCACCCGTATCGACAGCCCATCGACGAGCAGAGCGGGCACCGCCAGCAGGTGGACCACGACATAAAAGTACAGCACGGCGACCACCACGCCACCGATCAGTGGAGCGGAGATCTCGGGGGTGAACGCTCCGACTCCGACGAACGCACCGAACACAATGCTGTAGGCCGTCAAAGAGCTCGCCGTCAGGTCCACATCGAGCGCTCGCGCGAACGCGGAGGCCCCCGCGAGCACGACCGCGGCAGTGCGAAAGCACTCGAGGCCGACGACCCAGACGACCCACGCCGGACTGAGGTCGGCAAGCGTCGATAGCTCCATCGACCGGCCGGCGATCACGCTCGGCATTACGACGTAGTAAACCATCACGCGCCCGTCGGTGAGACCAACGAATTCGACGACTGGCACCGGATCGGCGATGCGTACCCAGTCGACGACGGCGACGGCGCATCCGGCCAAGACCATCGCGAGGAGGACGCGAGGATTTTCGCGCACGATCGTGACACCGTCGCCGAACAGCCCTGTCGCGGTCGGGCCACCCGTGCGCTCCCGGTCGACCTCGGACTCGGTCGCGGACCCGCTCTCGGCAGTCGGGGCGGCGTCCCCAGTCATGCCTCCTCCAGTGCGTATAGCGTTTCTCTCACGAGGACGTACACCGCGTCGCCAGCGATGGCCGCCGGCGAACAGCGTCCGAGCGGCGGCTCGAACCGCCACCGAACCGAGCCGTCGGCCGGGTCGACCCCCGCGAGCGAGCCGTGGGTCGGCACCGCGACGACGCCGTCGGCGACCGCCGGCAGGAAATCGCCAGTGTCGATGGCGACATCGTCGGCCACCCACAGCACCGAGCCGTCGCTGCCATCGAGAGCACACAGCCGAGCGCCCGACGCCGTCGGCCGACGGGCGTAGACCGTGCCGTTTGCGACGGCGAGTGGCCCCGCTGGCACGTCTCCGCCCTCGAAGGACGCTCGCCAGGCGACGTCACCGTCGACGACGTCGGCGACCCAGCCGTGGCCGGCGACCAGCAGGGATTCGGGCGTCGCCGTGAGATGGAGTGGCGCGCCGGGGAGGTCGACCTCCACTGCCGCCCACTCCCCGGTCGTGACGTCGTAGCCACGGATGCCCGCCTCCGGACCGCGAACGTAGGCCGTTCCATCGCGGACCGCTGGTCGTGTGGCAACGAGCGTGTCGTCACTCGTCCACTCGACCGCGCCGCTACTGGCGTCGACCGAGACGAGGTGACCCCGATAAACGGCCAGAAATCGGTCCCCGACCGACACCGGCGGCGGGTCTGCGCCGCCGTAGAGAACTCGCCCGGACCCATCGGGCGACCCGTCGACCGACGCCGTCCATCGCGTCAGGTTGTCTCCCCCCGACTCATCGGGCCGGCCGTCGACGCCAACGAGGCGGGGCGACTCGACCGTCGGCGTTTCGAGCACCGCCGCCGTTGGCGTGCGGTACGCGCGGCCGGGCGCGACGGCCGCCGCAGTCAGTGGGTTTCGACAGATGCGGCCGAGTCGTTCGCCGTCGGCCGCCCCAACAGCCAGCAGTTCGCCATTGGACGACCCTATCGGAGTGGCGGGCTCGAAGGCCAAGACGGCGAAGACGACGCCGTCGGCGACCACCGGGCTGGGCTGACGGTCGGATCTGGTAACTGTAATGCGGTGCTTCCAGCGAACGGCCACGCCGTCGGTCGGGGCCTCGGCATCGGGTGCGTAGCAGGTCCCCGCCGGGTCGGCGCCGGCCATCGGCCACCCAGACAGCGTCGGCCCATCAGGCCCCGGGAGCGATCGGCGAGCGAGGGCTCCGCCGGCGAACAGCGTCGCGGCCGCTCCGCCAGCCGTGAGGAGATCTCGTCTGGAAAGCGGATCGGCAGCCATCGATTCGATTCATCGTTTCGAGTGAGTTAAGTGTTGTACTATCTCGCCGGACCGCATCTCGGCGGGTGGTCGTCAGCCCGGTCGGTTTCAATCCCGTTCTGGGTTTTCTGACCGTTGCAACCCGCCGAACCCGTTTCGGTGGCCCGTCGGATCGGGTCAGTTTCAATCCCGGTCTGGGTTTTCTGACCGTTGCAACCGTCCGCCGTCATGCCGTCGCCTCCAGCAGCCAGTCGGTTTCAATCCCGGTCTGGGTTTTCTGACCGTTGCAACCTGGAAGGGTAGTTCCCGGTTCCCCTCGATCTAGATGTTTCAATCCCGGTCTGGGTTTTCTGACCGTTGCAACGGTAATGACCCAGGGCCGATATCGCAAGGCTGACGAGTTTCAATCCCGTGCTGGGTTTTCTGACCGTTGCAACCGCGACGGTGAGGAAGACGAACAGACCGAAGACTAGTTTCAATCCCGTGCTGGGTTTTCTGACCGTTGCAAC
>JBDGTN010000064.1:0-14711 GCA_042216835.1 Halococcoides sp. | reverse complement strand
GATCGGCTTCCAGTGATCGGTGCCGGTCGGATCGGTGTCCGGTGCCAGTCGGATCGAGGGTCGCTGTGCGGCCGCCCACCGGTCCCGCATATTTCCCCGATATCGTATTGTTTCAACCATGAGGGTTAGAGCAATCTCTTCGAAGCTATCGCCGCTAAAATAGCGGGAGGGGGCAGAATGTACCGGAATATTCGACCTCTCGAAGTGTCGAAAGTGTGTGGTCGATACTGATACGTCCACCTCGTTCCGCTAGTGTTAAACACCCTCGCCAGTCACCCACTGGTATGACTTTGCACGCCAGGGAGATCGGACAGGATGTCCGTGAACTCGGCGAATTGCTGGGGGAGATCATCGCGAACCAGAGCGGTGGGGATGCGTTCGAACTCGTCGAGCGGATTCGGACGGCCGCCGTCGAATACCGCCGGGGCGAGGCCGACGACCGCGAGGCCGTCCATCACGCGCTCGATCGGCTCTCGCCGGACGAGGCCGATGTCGTCGCCCGGGCTTTCACCACCTACTTCGAGTTGATCAATCTCGCCGAAGAGCGCGAACGCGTCCGGAAGCTTCGAACGGCGAGTCAGGACGACACGCTCGACAAGAGCGTTGCTGATCTGGTCGAGCACTTCGACGAGGCGGGCTTGACCGCCGACACCGTCGAGTCGATTCTGGAGGACATCCTCATCGAACCGACCTTCACCGCGCACCCGACCGAGGCGCGTCGCAAGACCGTGAAGGCAAAACTCCGCGAGGTCGCGGATGATCTGCAGGAGCTCGACGAAACCCGCCTGACCGACGAGGGTGTCGAGGAGGTTCACCGCGATCTGGAGGCCCAGATCACGAGCCTCTGGCAGACCCCACAGGTTCGCGATCGCAAGCCGACGGTCACCGACGAAACGCTGAACGTCCAGTGGTACGTCGAGAACGTCCTGTTCGACGTGATCGACGAGATCTACGACGCGATGGAACGTGAGCTGTCCGAGCACTTCGACGAGGACATCGACGTGCCCAAATGCTACGAGTTCCGGTCGTGGGCTGGTTCCGATCGGGACGGCAATCCCTACGTCACGCCGGATGTCACGGCCGAGACGCTCGAACGGCAGCGCGATGTCATCCTGCCGAAATACCGCGAGCAACTCAAATCGCTTTCGGGCGTCTTGAGCCAGGACGATCGCCAGATAGACGTTGGCGACGAGTTCGAGGAGCGTTTCGAGGCGCACAAAGAGCGCTTGCCGGGACTCGTCGAAGAGATCGAACAGCGCTATCCGAACGAGCCCTATCGCCAGAAGCTTCGCTTGATGCGGGAGGCGATTTCACGGGTTGGCGACGTTCGAAACGGCGGGTACCACGGTGTCGAGGAGTTCATCACCGATCTGGAGGCGATCGCGTCGAGTCTCCGGGCCAACGATGCCGAATCGATCGCCCGTGAGTACGTCGACCCGCTGATCCGCAAGGTCGATACCTTCGGATTCAACCTGCTGAGACTGGATATCCGAGATCACTGTGAAAAGCACACCATCGCCATCGACGAGGCGCTCGATCGCCACGATATCGACTACACGGCGATGGACGAAGCCGAGCGCGTCGAGTTCTTGACGGACGCGATCCTCCAGGACGAGCAGGTCATCGACGTGTCCGATCGGGAGGGCCTGACCGAGGACAGCCAGCGCGTCCTCGAACTGTTCGACTGGACTGCCACCTGGCAGGCCGAGTACGGCGTCGACGCGATCGACACCTACGCGATCAGCTGGTTCGAGGAGCCCTCGCACGGCCTCGAAGTCCTCTTTTTGGGCGATCAGGCCGGAATCGTCGATCTGCCGGGCTACTGCGGGTTCGATATCGTCCCGCTGCTCGAAAGCAAATACGCCCTCGACGGCGCCCGCCGGATCATGGGGACGTTGTTCGAGAACGAGGCCTACAGTCAGGCGCTGGAAGCGCGGGGGAACGTCCAGGAAATTCTCCTTGGATACTCGGACTCGAACAAGGAAAACGGATTCCTCGCCGCCAACTGGTCGCTGTTCCGCAATCAGAAGCGCCTTGCGCGGATCACCGACGACTACGACGTGACGATGCGGCTGTTCCACGGGCGTGGCGGGTCGATCTCGCGAGGCGGGATGCCGATGCACGAGGCGATGCTCGCCCTGCCCAACGAGACGGTCAACGGGCAGATCAAGTTCACCGAACAGGGCGAGGCCATCGCCGAAAAGTACGCCAACCCGTCGATCGCGGAACGCAACCTCGAACAGATGCTCAACGCCCAGGCCAGGGCACGCTTGCGAGCGACCGAGGAGCCAGTCGAGGAGGTCCCCGACGACTGGCGGGCCGCGATGGAAACCGCGTCGGAGGCCGCCCGCGAGACCTACCGGGCGTTGCTCGAAGACGAATCGTTCGTCCCCTACTTCGAGCAGGCGACGCCGATCACCGTCATCGAGGACCTCAACATGGGATCGCGGCCCGCTTCGCGGTCGGTCGAGCGCAGTCTCGACGACCTGCGATCGATCCCGTGGGTGTTCTCCTGGACGCAGGCCCGCTGTATCGTCCCCGGGTGGTACTCGGTCGGCACGGGCTTACAGACCTATCTCGACGAGGGTGGCGACATCGAGACCCTCCAGGAGATGTACGAGGAGTGGCCGTTCTTCCGGGTCGTCCTCGATCACGCCGCGATGGCACTCGCCAAATCGGACATGGAAATCGCCAGCGAATACGCCGATCTGGCCGACGAACACCTCCGCGAGGAGATCTTCGAGCGGATCGAAGCCGAATACGAGCGCTCGGCCGACCTCGTTCGCGAGGTGACCGGTCGTGAGAGCCTGCTCAAGCGGGACTGGCTCGCAGAGAGCCTGGAACGCCGCAATCCCTACATCGACCCGCTTCACCTGCTCCAGACCCGCCTGCTCGACCAGTCCCACCGGACCGACATCGAGGAGCGCACGCTCCGACTGACGGTCAAAGGGATCGCCGCGGGCATGAAGAACACCGGGTGAGACCTCTCGAGCGATCGACAGCGGTACATTTTCTCGAAGAGATACGATTAACTGCCATGCCCTAACAGAGGCAGATATGCTCCAGAGCCAGCCGTCTGGTCTCGATGCGCCGAATCGGAGGACTGCAGTCCGTTCGGTCGGTATCGCGACCGCGATCGTCATCCTGTCGCTGATCGTGGTCCCCGGGGCGGTCGCCGCGTCCGACGCCGGGCCGGCCGCGGCGAACTCGTCGGCCGAAACGGTCGCGAACGCAACCGACGCCGGAACGATTCGCTGGCAGACGACTGCCACTGAGGATCGATATTCGACGCCGACGGTGCACGACGGGACGGCATACGTGACCAACAGGAATGGAACGCTTGTCGCCGTCGATACCGCGACCGGTGAAACGGAGTGGCGGGCGGCCGTCGGACGACATCCATCGCTGAAGATGGCGTTCGGGCCGGAGACGGTCGTCGTCTGCAACCGGAGTGCAATGGTGGCTCTCGACGCCACGAACGGCCACCGACGCTGGACGCAGGCGGTCGATTCGCTCACGATCGGGCCCGTGCTCGTGAACGGAACGCTCTGGATCGGGGGCGATCACACCGTGTCGACGTTCGATCTCTCGACTGGCGAACGACGATCGAGTGTCGCCCTCGGAGCCCGGATCACCGCCGTCAGGAGTCCTGGCGAGCGAGTCTATGTGACCACAACGACGGGACTGCATGCGTTCGACGAATCGGGTGAGGTGTGGTCGTATTCGACCGACACGTGGATTCGAACCCATCCGGACATCGCGAACGGGACTGTCGTGGTCGGGACTGACGACACGACGGTCATCGGCCTGAACGCGAAATCGGGAACAGTCCGCTGGCAGACGACGCTCGCGACGGGTCCGGCCTCGTCGATCGACGTGGCCGACGGGGTAGCCTACGTCACTGAAACCGACGCCCTGACGAGCGACGAGGATCACGTCACCGCGCTCGACACCTCCACGGGCGAGCAGGTCTGGAACCGGTCGTTCGGTGGCGTGTCGACCTATGCCGTCGTGGTCAACCATACCGTCTACGTCGGATCACATTCCGGGATGAACGCGTTGAACGCCGCTGACGGCGACCGAGAGTGGTTCGTCGCCACGAACGCGACTGGTGGCGAAGGCATCGAATCGCCCCGCATCGACGACGGAACGGTCTTCGTCGGCCCGAACGGACACGACCTCCTGGCGATCGACGCGACAACCGGTCGAATCCGCTGGCGCTTCTCTCGGGCCTCGTACCGGCGGGCGATGGTCGCAAACGGAACGGTCTTCGTCGGATCGGGCGAGGTGGTCGGGCACCACGACGAGGGACTGCTCGCGATCGACGGTCGGACCGGCGATGTTCGCTGGCGGTGGGCGGAGACGGTTCCGGCGTCGATCACGGCCGCGCCGACCGTCGTCGACGGGACCGTCTTCGTCGGGTCGGAGTCGGGTGATCTCGACGCGATCGACGCCGCGACGGGCGAGCGGCGCTGGTCGTTCTCGACGAACGGGTCGATTGCGTCGGCGGCAACTGTCGCCGACGAAACGACGTTCGTCTGTGATGACAACGGCCGACTCTGGGCGATCGCGGCGAACGGCACGTTACGCTGGACGACCAGGATTGGCGTCACCGGGATCGAGACCGCCCCGACCTACGCCAACGGCACGCTGTTCGTCAGAGCGGTCCAGGAGGGGTCGGACGTGACCACTGTGGCGGACACGCTGATAGCAGTCGATTCGAGCGGCAATCGGCAGTGGACCACCACGCTTCGGACGACGGGATCGATCGAACAGCTCTCGGCTCCGACCGTCGCCAACGGCACGGTCTATCTGGGGAGCCGAGACGGGACGGTCCGGGCGATCGACGCCGCGACTGGCGAGTTGCGCTGGCAGACCGATCTCGGCGCGTCGATCCGGGCGTCGCCGACGGTCGCGGCTGGCCGCGTCGTCGTGGGGACTCACGCCGGGCGGCTGTTCGCCCTCGACGCTACGACGGGTGCGATCGACTGGCGGTTCGACGCCGGGAGTCTTCTCGACACGACGCCGACGATCGCCGACGGAACGGCCGTCGTCGGCGGGCGCGACGGCCTGTACGCGGTCGACCTTGCCACGGGGGAACGCCGCTGGACGGTCGGCACCGAGACCCCGATCATGGCCGCCCCGACGGTCGCCAACGGGACGGTCTACGCCGGGTCGGATGCCGGTCGGATCTATGCGATCGTTGGCGGCGAGCGACGGTGGTCGGTCTCGGTCGGCGGCGCGATCGAGTCTGCGCCGACCGTCGTCGACGGCACGCTGTACGTGGGCTCGACCGACGGCGGCCTGTACGCTATTGCGACGGGTGCGAGCGCGTCGAGCGAGGGGTCCCGCGTCCGTCTCGGCACGCTCGGACACGTCGGCGATCGCGAGACGCTTCCACCGATCGATGGGGTAGTTCCGCGAGACCGCGACGGCGACGGTCGGCACGAGGATATCAACGCGAACGGCAAGATCGGCTTCCCGGACGTGAACGCGTTCTTCCAGCACTCCGATCGACCGGCCGTTCGCGAGCACGTCGCAGCCTACGACTTCACGGACGACGGAACGATCTCTCTGCAGGACGTGATGGCGCTGTTCCGTATGGTCTAGGCGTCCGTCGGGTCGACGGCCGCGACGGCGGCCTGGAGGTCCTCGGCGGTGATTGTCACCCGATCGGTCGCATTCTGTGCTGCCTCGGTCGCGTCCACGTCGTCGCCGTCGAGATCGCGGACGACCCGATCGATCGCCCGGAGCGAGGCGTCCCGAACGACCGCCGCGATGTCTGCACCCGAGTACCCCTCCATGTCGGCGGCCATCTCGCCGACCGACACGTCGCCGAGTGGCGTCTCTTCGAGATGAATGTCGAGGATGCGCTCGCGCGCCTCGCGATCGGGCAGGCCCACCTCGACGTGCTCTTCGAGGCGACCGGGGCGTTTGAGCGCTGGATCGATCGCCTGGAGGCGGTTGGTCGCCCCGATGACGACGATGCGCGCGCCGCCGACCAGTCCGTCGAGTTCGGTCAGCAGTTGCGAGACCACGCGATCGGTCACCTCCGCACCGCCGCGCTGGCTGGCGATCGCGTCGAGTTCGTCGACGAAGACGATCGCGGGCGCGGTCTGGCGTGCGCGATCGAAGATTTCCCGAACGGCGGCTTCCGACTCGCCGACATACCGGTCGAGCAACTCCGGGCCGGCGACGTGGATGACGTTCGCGTCGGTCTCACCGGCGAGCGCGCGAACGAGGAGGGTCTTTCCCGTCCCCGGGGGACCGTACAGCAGGACGCCCGACGGCGGATCGGTGTCGGTCGCCTCGAACAGCGGGCCGTACTGGAGTGGCCACTCGACGGCGCGTTCGAGCGTGCGTTTCGCGGTTTCGAGGCCCCCCACATCAGAAAAGTCCACGTCGGGCGCTTCGACGACGTACTCGCGCATCGCCGACGGGTCGACGCTACCGAGGGCGGTCTCGATGTCTGCGCGCGTGACGCGATCGTCCTCGCGGTCGGCCCGCAAGGCGGCCATCGCGGCCTCGGTGACCAGCGTCTCCAGGTCGGCCCCGACGAACCCGTGGGTTCGATCGGCGATCCGATCGAGATCGACCGACTCGCCGATCGGCATCTCGCGGGTGTGGACCGCGAGGATTTCCCGGCGGCCGTCCCGATCGGGGACGCCGATCTCAATCTCGCGGTCGAACCGCCCGCCACGGCGGAGCGCGGGATCGATCGCGTCGACGCGATTGGTCGCGCCCACGACCACGACGCGCTGCCGGGGTTCGAGGCCGTCGAGCAGCGTCAGCAGTTGGGCGACGACGCGATTTTCCATGTCGGCGTCGTCGTCTCGTGATCCGCCGATGGAGTCGATCTCGTCGACGAACACGATCGCGGGGGCGTTCTCGGACGCGCGATCGAACACCTCGCGGAGTCGGCGCTCGCTCTCGCCTTTGTACTTCGAGACGACCTCCGGCCCGGAGATCACCTCGAAGTGGGCATCGACCTCGTTCGCGACTGCGCGCGCGATCAGCGTTTTGCCCGTCCCCGGCGGTCCGTACAGCAAGACGCCCGCGGGTGGGTCGATGCCCAGGCGCTCGAATCGTTCGGGATCGCGCAATGGGAGGTCGACCATCTCGCGCACCCGATCGAGCTGGTCGTCCAGCCCACCGATGTCCTCGTAGGTGACGCCGTCCGTGTCGGTCTCGGGGTCCTCGTCGGTGTCGACCGTGTGCACCTGGATGGTGGTCTCTGCGGTCACCTGGACGGGCCCCTCGGGATCGGTCTTGCGAACGGTCACGCCACCGATGCCGTCGAGGGTCAACTGCTGGCCCGGGCGCACGGGCCGATCGCGCAGTCGGCTGGCGACCGCCTCGTCGGGGACCGACTCTCCGACGGTGACCAGGATGCGATCGCCGATCGAGAGGTCGATCGGTCGCACGGTCGCGCGATCGCCGACCGAAACACCGGCGGCCGAGCGCGTCTCGGCGTCGATCCGGACGGCACGGTCAGATCGGTCGCCGGGCCAGACCTTCGCGACGGCGGTGTCATCGCCCTCGATCACGACCGCGTCGCCACTCAGCACGCCGAGGTCGTGCCGGACTGGCTCGGGCAATCGGGCGATACCCCGTCCGGCGTCGGACTTGCGCGCACTCCTGACGACGACATCGATCCCGCTCATCGCTGGAGGACACACCACCCACGGCGTTTCGATGCGGTTCGATCCATGCGCGTGGATCGATCGGGCAGGCCTTGGTCGCTTCGATGGTCTCTGTCAGTTTTCAGTAAAAAACGGTTTCAGGGTGCCCCCCGGACGGACGCACATGGTCGAACGCGTCGAACGCGAGGATGGCGTCTGGTATCGCTGTGAAGCCTGTGGACTGCTCTTCGACGACGACTCCGAGGCGCGCCAGCACGAACAGAGCTGTGACGCCGAGGAGCCATCCTACATCCAGTAGTAACGGCCGCTCCCGGGCCGGGGAGACACACTCGGTCACTCGACGAGCAGTTCGTACGATCGCTCGACGCGATCGTCTTCCTCGAAGACGAACACCCGCCCGGGAACGGCATCGCTGTTGGCCTCGATTCGCAGGTCTGACCCGTCGAGCGTCGCCGTGACGCCCGGGAGGATGGTCCGGCCCGACTCGTCCGGAAAGATCCGACCGACACCGCTCTCTTCGAGCACTGCCTCGTGAGTGCGGCGGTCGGTCAGATAGACCAGCGCTCCGCTCGTGCCGTCGGTGTCGGTGCCGAGGACGTGCACGCGGCGGCGCGCCGGGACCCGAATCACGTCACCGCACGCCGCCGGGACGCCGCGATATCTGACGGTGCGGCCGTCGTCGTAGGTGATCTCGACGCCATCGTCGTCGATCGCCACTGGCAGTGTCCCGGGGTCGACCTCGGTCATGAACGCGTCTGGGCCGCCAGTCGCCTAAAGCGACCGATCGCGGCGAGGACCGGCCCACGACTGTGTGGCGGCGATTGACAGACAGAAGATCGTTCGGCGACGATCGGCCCGAGGACAGACAGACGATCGTTCGGCGACGATCGGCCCGAGGACAGACGACAGATCGTTCGGCGACCCGACGCTTTATCTCGAACGCCGTCGCACTCCCGGGTATGACGACCCGCGATATCGGGGAATTCACCCTCGAACGCGTCCGCGAGAACGTCTGGGAACTCCCCAGGGAGGACGGCATGGAAGTCCCGGGCCGGGTCCTCGCGAGCGAATCGCTCCTCGAGGAGATCGGTCAGGACGACACGCTCCGCCAGTTGAAAAACACCGCCTACCTCCCGGGCATCCAGCGGTACGCTCTCGCGATGCCCGACGCCCACCAGGGCTATGGCTTTCCCGTCGGTGGCGTGGCCGGGATCGATGCCAAAAACGGCGTTATATCGCCCGGAGCGGTGGGCTATGACATTAATTGCGGAGTAAGAATTCTGAAAACAAATCTGACCTACGACGATCTCCAGGGTCGGGGGGAGGCGCTGGTCGATGCGCTGTTCGAGGCCGTGCCGACGGGACTCGGCGAGGGCGGCATCCACGATGGCTCGACCGCGGACGTGGAGGCGATCGTCGACCGGGGGATGGCCTGGGCGCTGGAGCAGGGCTATGCGGTCCCGACGGATCTGGAACACTGCGAGGACGAGGGCTCGCGCCCGGAGGGAACGCCGTCGGTGGTCTCCGGGGACGCGATCGAGCGTGGTTCGAACCAGATCGGCAGTCTGGGGTCGGGCAACCACTTCCTGGAGGTCCAGCGCGTCACCGACGTGTATCGTGAGGCTGTCGCCGAGGCGTTCGGACTCGTCGAAGACCAGATCGTCGTCCTGATTCACTGTGGGTCGCGCGGCCTGGGTCACCAGATCTGTACGGACTACCTCCACGAGGTCGAACAGGCCCATCAGGGATTGCTCGACCGCCTGCCCGATACGGAACTCGCCGCCGCGCCCGCAGGGTCGCCCCTCGCCGAGGACTACTACCGGGCGATGTGTGGGGCGATCAACTTCGCGTGGGTCAATCGTCAGGTCATCACTCACCAGACGCGCGCGGTCTTCGAGGAGGTCTTCGGTGCAGACTGGGAGTCTCTGGGGATGGAACTGCTCTACGACGTGGCCCACAACATCGCCAAACGTGAAACGCACACCGTCGAGGGCACCGATCGGGACCTGTTCGTCCACCGAAAGGGCGCGACGCGCGCGTTCCCCGCGGGCCATCCCGAGGTCCCGGCGGCCTACCGGACGGTCGGCCAGCCGATCATCATCCCCGGAAACATGGGCTCGGGGAGTTACGTCCTCCGGGGTGGCGACCGCTCGCTCGAGGAAACGTTCGGCTCGACCGCCCACGGTGCCGGACGGCTGATGTCCCGGACCGAGGCGAAAAACACCTACTGGGGCGAGGATGTCCGGGAGACGTTACGCGAGCACGATCGGATCTACGTGAAAGCCGAGAGCGGCGCGACCGTCGCCGAGGAGGCACCCGGCGTCTACAAGGATGTCGAGGAGGTCGTCGGCGTCTCGGAGGCGCTCGGTATCGGCGACCGGGTCGCGCGTACCTATCCCATCTGCAATATCAAGGGGTGATCGGCCGCCGAACCGACCGGCACTCGTTACGACGGGTCGGGGCCCGCCGATCGGACGCCGGGGGCGGGAACCGATCACTGGTCGTGACGGCGGATCAAATCCGGCGACGACGGGCGTCTTCGCGGGGATAGCGTATCGTAACCGTTTTAATTGCATTCACCGATAGTTTCCGTCACAGCGCCTCTGCGCGTGAGATACAAATGAGCGAAGACAAACCGCATCAGAACCTCGCGATCATCGGTCACGTCGACCACGGAAAGAGTACACTCGTCGGGCGTCTGCTCTACGAGACTGGCTCCGTTCCGGAACACGTCATCGAACAGCACAAAGAAGAGGCCGAAGAGAAGGGCAAGGGCGGATTCGAGTTCGCCTACGTCATGGACAACCTCGCCGAGGAGCGAGAGCGTGGTGTCACCATCGACATCGCCCACCAGGAGTTCGACACCGACGAGTACTACTTCACCATCGTCGACTGTCCGGGCCACCGCGACTTCGTGAAGAACATGATCACGGGCGCGAGCCAGGCCGACAACGCCGTGCTCGTGGTCGCCGCGGACGACGGCGTCCAGCCCCAGACCCAGGAGCACGTCTTCCTGGCGCGCACGCTGGGCATCGGCGAGATAATCGTCGTTGTCAACAAGATGGACCTCGTCGACTATAGCGAGGCCGACTACAAGACGGTCGTCGAGGAGGTCAAAGACCTCCTCAAGCAGGTCCAGTTCGACCCCGACGACGCGAGTTTCGTCCCCGCGTCGGCCTTCGAGGGCGACAACGTCGCCGAGACCAGCGAGGACACGTCCTGGTACGACGGTCCGACCGTCCTCGAAGCACTCAACGACCTGCCCGAACCGCAGCCGCCGACGGACGCGCCGTTGCGACTACCGATTCAGGATGTCTACACCATCTCGGGCATCGGGACCGTCCCGGTCGGTCGCCTCGAAACCGGGCAGATGTTCCCCGGCGACAACGTCAGCTTCCAGCCCTCCGACGTTGGCGGCGAGGTCAAGACCATCGAGATGCACCACGAGGAAGTCGACGAGGCGGGCCCCGGCGACAACGTCGGGTTCAACGTCCGCGGCGTCGGCAAAGACGACATCCGCCGGGGCGACGTCTGTGGCCCCGCCGACGACCCGCCGACGGTCGCCGAGACCTTCCAGGCCCAGGTCGTCGTCATGCAGCACCCGAGCGTGATCACTGCGGGCTACACGCCGGTCTTCCACGCCCACACCGCCCAGGTCGCCTGTACGGTCGAGTCGATCGACCAGAAGATCGACCCGTCGTCGGGATCGGTCGAGGAAGAGAATCCGGACTTCATCCAGTCGGGCGATGCCGCAGTCGTCACCGTCCGACCGCAGAAACCGCTCAGCATCGAGCCCTCCAGCGATATTCCCGAACTCGGCAGCTTCGCCATTCGGGACATGGGCCAGACCATCGCCGCTGGCAAGGTCCTGAGCGTCGACGAGCGCGAGTAATATGCAGCAAGCACGCGTCCGACTGGCCGGCACGAGCCCCGAGGATCTCGACGACATCTGTGCGGATGTCGGCGAGATCGCCAGCAAAACCGGCGTCGAGCTGTCGGGTCCGGTTCCGCTGCCGACGAAGACCCTGGAAGTGCCGGCCCGGAAGTCCCCCGACGGCGAAGGGACCGCAACCTGGGAGCACTGGGAGATGCGCGTTCACAAGCGGCTGATCGACATCGACGCCGACGAGCGTGCGCTTCGTCAGTTGATGCGGATTCAGGTGCCCAACGACGTTTCGATCGAGATCGTCCTCGAAGACTGACTGGCTCACGCGCGGATGCCACCACCGTGGGTGCGGTGGATCGAATGGCACCGGTATATCGATATTTTGACGGTCCGAACGGCTGATGGGTGACTCCGATCCCTCGCTCGCAACCTTCCTTTTCGGACTGCCCGCCGATCAGGTCGCCGAGCGATTTCTCGGCCCCGGTTCTCGTGGTTCAGCGCGAACCGGCGACCGAAGACACGGAGTGACGGGGGTGGGCCGTCGGCCGCCGTTTTTCGGGCGACCGAAATACAGTTCCCCCTCGGTCCCTGTGTGCCACCAATGGCAGCGACCGCCGAAGATCTCGACGTGGAGTCGATCCGGGCGGACTTCCCCGTCCTCGACCGGAGTGTCGGCGACGCCGATCTGGTCTATCTCGACAACGCCGCGACGACCCAGACGCCCGAGTCCGTGATCGACGCAATCGCAGACTACTACCGGGAGTACAACGCCAACGTCCACCGCGGCCTCCACCAGTTGAGTCAGGAGGCCTCGATCGCCTACGAGGATGCCCACGATCGCGTGGCCGACTTCATCGGCGCCGAGGGCCGCGCGGAGATCGTCTTCACCGCGAACACGACGATGGCCGAGAACCTCGTCGCGTACGCGTGGGGGCTGAACCACCTCGACCCCGGTGACGAGGTCGTCCTCACGCAGATGGAACACCACGCGTCGCTGGTCACCTGGCAACAGATCGCAGAGCGCACCGGCGCGACCGTGCGCTACATCGCGACCGACGACGCGGGCCGTCTCGATATGGATCACGCCCGCGAGGTGATCGGTCCCGATACCGCATTCGCCTCGATCGTCCACGTCTCGAACGTCCTCGGCACGATCAATCCCGTCGCCGAACTGGCCGCAATGGTCCACGAGGCGGACGGCCTCGTCTTCGTCGATGGCGCGCAGGCCGTCCCCACGCGTCCGGTCGACGTGGCGGCGATCGACGCCGATTTCTATGCGTTTTCGGGCCACAAGATGGCCGGCCCGACGGGGATCGGCGTCCTCTACGGCAAGCGCCACCTGCTGGACGGGATGGAGCCGTTCCTGTATGGCGGCGAGATGATCGAGAAGGTCACCTACGAGGAGTCGCGCTGGAACGAACTGCCCTGGAAGTTCGAGGCCGGCACGCCACCGATCGCTCAGGCGGTCGGACTCGACCGGGCGATCGAGTATCTCGAATCGATCGGGATGGACCGGGTGGCCGCTCACGAGAATTCGCTCGCGCAGTACGCCATCGACCGCCTGAGCGACCACGAGGACGTCACCGTCTACGGTCCGCCGGCGGGCGAACAGCGCGCTGGCCTCGTCGCATTCACGCTCGATGGCATTCACGCACACGACCTCGCCTCGATCGTCAACGATCACGGCGTCGCCATTCGCGCGGGCGATCACTGTACGCAACCGCTCCACGATACGCTCGGCGTGTCGGCGACCGCCCGGGCGTCGTTTTACGTCTACAATCGTCGCGCAGAGGTCGACGCGCTGATTGCGGCCCTGGACGACGCTCGCGAATTGTTCGCCTGAAACGGCCGTCGCAGTCGGCGCGGTGTGGTCGTGAACGGGCTAGTCGGTCGATCGATAGCTGAAGGTTTAATGGGCCCCCGGACCCACCAGGCTGTAGACGCTCGATCGTTCGACTCACGACGAACGTTCGACGCCCGAGCACCAACCCCCAACCTCCGGACGATCACAGCAGACCGCAACGATGAGTTCAGACCTCCCAGACGCCGACCCCGAGTGGTGCCACGAGGCGGTTCAGGACGTCTCCCGGACGTTCGCACTGACCGTCGAAGTGCTCGAAGAGCCCATGGCGACGCGCATTTGCGTGGGGTATCTCCTCTGTCGAGTGGCCGATACCGTCGAGGATGCCGGCCACGTCCCGCCCGAGGAGCAACGCCGCCTGCTCGACCGCTACGAGGCGGCGATCGATCCGGACGACCCGGCGACGATGTCGGCGTTCCGGGCGGCCGTCGACGAGTATCTCCCGCCCGAGGACCAGCGTACTGACGACTGGCGCGTCCTCGCGAAGACGCCGACGATCTGGGCGACGTTCCAGGACCAACCCGACGCGATCCGCGCGGCGATCCGCCCATCGGTCCGTGAGATGGTCGAGGGGATGGCCGAATTCGTCGATCGTCACGCCGATTCGGGCGGGCTCCGGATCGCCGATCGCGACGAACTCGAAGAGTACTGCCACTACGCCGCGGGGACCGTCGGTACGCTCGTCACGCGCCTGCTCACCCGTCCCGGTATCGACCGGGCAGTTGCCGACCGGATGGCCGAGACCGCCGAGGGCTTCGGACAGCTTCTGCAGTTGATCAACGTCGCCAAGGATGTCCACGACGATTTCCGCGAGGAGAACAACGTGTACCTCCCGATCGACTGGCTCGCCGAGGAGGATGTCGACCCCGAGGCCGTCCTCGATCCGGACAATCGCGATGGGGCCGCTCGCGTCGTTCGCCGGACTGCCGATCACGCTGCGAGTTACCTCGACGACGCACAGACCTACCTCGAAGCGATGCCGCTGGTCGAGGGGAATACGCTCGCCGCCTGGGGCGTTCCGTACCTCCTCGGGGTCGGAACGATCCGGGAACTGCGCGAGCGCCCCGCCGATGCCCTCACCGAAACGGGCGTCAAAGTCGACCGCGAGGAAGTGTTTGCCGTCCTGGCGGCGCTCGAGGGAACGAGCGATCGAGATATTCTCGGCGAGTTGCGGTCGATCGTAGCCGAACAGTCCCTCCATCATGCGACCGTCGAGCCGAATCAGATCTGAGGATCGATCCGTTTCCCGGGATCAGGTGGCTCACGGCTCGCTTCGCTCGCCGCTCGTCAAATCGGGACGCTCGCTCCGCTCGCGTCTCGC
>JBDGTN010000014.1:13437-14722 GCA_042216835.1 Halococcoides sp. | reverse complement strand
CGCGTCGGAATCGCCTCCCTCGACGGTCTCACCCGCGCCCGGCGCGTCGCTGGTCTCCAGAAACCAGGCGAGATCCGAGCGGAGCGTCTCCAGGCGGTCGCGCTCGGCCACGTCGTCGGGATCGAGTTCGGCCTGGGAGCGCAACTCGGTCAGGCGACGCTCACAGACCGTCACGAGACCGTCGACGTAGGACCGCGCGCTCGCAAGATCGTCGATCGCCGGTGGCGGCCGGGCCTCCCAGACGGGAACCGTCGAGGGATCGAGATCGATCGTCGCGTAGAGTTCCGCCCACTCGCGCAGGCCGTGGGCCTCGTCGATCACGATCACGTCGCGCTGGCCGAACACGTCGCTGCCCGCGGTCTGCATGAAGTACGCGAGCGTCATCGCCGCGATCGATCGCTGGGCGGCGATCGACCGGTCGGAGTAGTAGGGACACCGGTGTTTGCGATCGCACTCGAACTCGCGTTCGCGAACGCAGGGCGCGCGATCGACCGGCGTCGTCGACTCGCCCGGCAGGATACAGTCGTAGTTGTTCTTGCCGCGGATAATGGCCAGATCATCGAGCAGCGGGTCGGCGTCGACATCGTCGAGTTGTGAGACCTGCGGCGTCGTGTAGTAGGCCCCGACGGGATCGGTCGGGTCGTCCGCCCCCGGTCGACGAGCACACCCGGCGATCGAACGGGCGAGCAGTGACTTGCCGCTCCCGGTCGGCGCGCGCACGAGAACGACATCGTTGCCATCCTCGAAGGCTGCCTGGATCGCATCGAGCGCCGCGGCCTGATTGCCGCGGTACTCGGGCGCGGGGAACTCGTCGGTGAGCCGTTCGGGGTCCACGACGGGACCATACCGCCCGTCGATTTACGGCTTTCGGGCGGCGCTGGCAATAGGCGGCGAGCGATCGAGAGACGAGGTCGACAGAACGCGAAATCGGCCGGATCGCTTCACTCGTTGATCTTCTCGAACTGATCGAGCAACTGTTCGGTTGACTCCTCGCCGTCGAACTCCACGGTGCCGTGATAGACGGTCCGCTCGTCGTCGAAAGCCGCGTCGACCTCCGACGCTTTGCGTTCGCGGCGCTCGTGTTCGTCCTCGTCGTAGGCACCAAGAGACATTGTCGACACCCCAAAGTACGTGATCAATACTCATGAATGTAACGCCATCCCATGGGGGTCGAGCGCACGGGCCGGGCGCGTATCGCCCGATCGATCCTGTCGGTCAGAAATCACCCGCGGTCGAGTCCCGAGAACGGATCGTCGTCCTCGTCGGAGGCGTCTTCGGTCGAAGC
>JBDGTN010000014.1:0-13337 GCA_042216835.1 Halococcoides sp. | reverse complement strand
CGAGGCGCCCCCGGCGTCGTCAGAGTGGCCACGGGACTCGCCAGGGGCCCCGCCCGCGTCGGCGGCCCGATCCTCGTCTGCGGTCGCTCCGCGCTCGGCGTCCTCGCCTGCCTGGGCGGTGTCCGACCGGCCGGAACCGGCGGCGGCCGTCTCGCCGTCCGGCCCGACGGCGGGCACGGCGATCGCGTCGAGCGCGTCCGCGACGATGTCCGCCTGGGAGACGCCCTCGACGGTCGCCTCGGTCGTCCGGACGATCCGGTGGGCCATCGTCGGCCGAGCGATCGCCTGGACATCCGCGGGCGTCACGTAGTCTCGCTCGTGAAGCACCGCTCGCGCCCGAACGGCCTCGAAGATCCGCTGGATACCGCGCGGCGAGACGCCCACGTCGACGCGGTCGTCCGTGCGGGTCCGCCGGGCCAGATCGACGATGTACCGCCTGACGCGATCCTCGACGTGAATCGCCTCACAGACCCCCTGTAACTCCCGGACGGTCGCGGCGTCGGTGACGCTCTCGACGCTCGGGGCAAGCGTCCGCCGATTGGCGCGCCGGTCGAGCAGTTCCATCTCGCCCTCGACATCGGCGTAGCCCAGCGCGGTCTTCACGGCGAACCGGTCGCGCTGGGCCTCCGGAAGCCGGAAGGTGCCCTCCTGTTCGATCGGGTTCTGCGTGGCGATCACGAGAAACGGGTCGGGTAGGTCGTGTGTCGTCCCGTCGATGCTCACCTGGCGTTCTTCCATGGCTTCGAGCAGAGCGGCCTGGGTCTTCGGTGGCGCGCGATTGATCTCGTCGGCGAGGACGACGTTCGCGAAGATCGGCCCCTCGGAGAACTCGAAGGTGCCCGCGTGTTCGTCGTACACCGTCGATCCCGTCACGTCCGACGGCAGGAGGTCGGGCGTGAACTGCACGCGATTGAAATCCAGGCCGAGCGCCTCGGCGAGGACGCGAGCGGTGACGGTCTTGCCCGTCCCGGGAACGTCTTCGAGGAGGACGTGCCCGCGGGCGAGCAGCGCGGTCATGATCGTTTCGAGCGTGTCGTCGTCGATGACGACCGCACTCGCGATCCGATCGCGAACGCGACCGGTGGTCTCGCTCGCCGCAGCGATCGACAGAGAGGCGTCCATATCAGTCGGTCGACCGCCACGGTGACAAATCCCCCGGTCACCGCCGGAGCGAAACCGACGCGATCAGCGCGGCGAGCACCGCGAGCGAGACGACCGCGACGTTCTCGATCGGAACGATGCCGGCGAGTGTCGCGATCGCGGTCCCGGCACCCACGGCGAGGATCGCGACGATCAGCGTCGCGCCCGCGTGGACGAGTTCGACGCCCCGGGTGTGGGGTCGATGACCGAGTTCGGCGGTCAGGCCGAGCGCGAACTCGCCCTGATCCCAGACGACGAGCGCGGCGACGACGACCCCGATGGTGGCCCACGTGGGCGCGACGGACGCGATCCCGACCGCGACGACGAGCAAGCCCGTCGTGGCAACGGCGATCGATCCCGCCCGCGGCGGGAGGACATCCAGATACGTGGCCGCGACCGCGACCGCCAGCGGCACGAGCACCACCATCGCCGCAAACGCCGCGATGACGGATGTCACGACCGCGATCGCGAGCAACTGGATCGCACCGACCATCGGCGTGGTGATCGCGCCCGTTCGGGTCGCCACCGTCACCATGCCGACGAGGATGACCCCGATGAGCACGAGCACGGACCCGCCGACCAGCGGCGCGATCTGTCGGGCGCGAGCGCCGCCGACGCCGCGGGTCAGCCACCGCACCGCCGCACGCAGTCCCGCGGCGATCGCCCCGGTCACGGCGAGGGCGAGCGCTATCGCCACGGGCGGCCCGCGAAGCACGGGCGAGGCGAGCAGGCGTTCGAGCGTCGGCGTCAGCGTCGGTCCCGCCTCGACCAGGCCGACGATGGCCAGCGGGATCCAGAGCGTCACGGCGAGCGCGACGACGCCGCCGAGCAGGAGTTGCGCGCGACCGACCCAGGTCGCGACGCGGGCGGTCCGATCGGCGGGGGCGAGCGCGGCGATCGGCAGCCACTGGAGGGCGACCACCACCAACCCGGCCGTGACGCCGACGACGACCGCCAGCCCTGCGAGATCGGGGCCCTGCGCGGGAGCGATCGCCGCCGGCACGAGAACACCGCCGATCACGACCAGCACAGCGAGTCCGACCAGAACGATCGGGAGCGCCACCATCGCGATCATCGCCCCGATCCACGCCTGCCGATTGACGGCCGCGAGGTGGTCGCGATCCACGTTCGCCCACGCCGCTCCCAGGCCGAGGATTGCGGTCGCGAGACCCGCGAGGACGACGATCGCACCGGGACGGGCCAGCAGCGCACTCGCGACGACGATCGTCACCAGCAAGAGCGCCGACGGGACAAAAAGGAGATGGCCGAAGGCCAGCACGGCGAACCGATCGCGATCGAGCAGGCCCATTCCGGCGACGACGAAGCCAGCCATCGAGGCGACACCGCCCACCAGGCCACCCAGATCGGCCAGGAGCGCGATCGCCACCGCGACCGCGCCGACCGCGAGCGAGGCCACCCACAGCCCCGTCGCCCGGGGTCGGCCCTCGTCACCGACAGCGGTCGGCGCATCGAGACGGGGGCCGAACAGGGGCATTACTGCCCACCCCCGGGTTCGCGGGCGAACGCCCGTTCGAGCACGACCGCGAGCGGCGTCCCCCGTTTCCAGTCGACTGTGCGCACGCCCGCGGCCTGACACCGCGCGAGTCGGGCCTGCCGGCGGACCCGGGCGACCGTCCCCGTGACCGTGTTGTGTGTCAGCACGTCTGGCGAGCACAGCGTCCGCGCCAGCGCGTGAGCGCCCCAGGTTTCGACGGCCTCGACCAGCCGATCGTCGAGCAGTGGCGAAAAGACCAGCAACTGCGATCGCGGCGGCGCGAGCGACGCCACGCGAGAGATCTGGTCGTCGACCGCAACGTCGGTCGCGGTCGCGTCGGCGGCCGCCTGGAACCGACTCACGGCGCGGGCGCGGTGGTCACTCCCCCGGCCCGGATCCAGCCAGTACAGGCCGTCCACATCGGGGCCGTCCGCACCGATCACCGCGACCGCGATCTCGTTGCCGCCCGCGAGCAGGTCGGTCGTCGCCCGCGTCGCGGCGTAGGCACTCAACTCGACGGCGCTCGGCCGGCCCGGGCCGGCGGCGACCCGCGTGGCCTCGCGGGCGTCGACGACGATGACGACGGTCGCGCCCGTCCGGCGACGGTAGTTGATGGTCGCGAGATCGTCGCGTTTGGCGTAGTGTCGCCAGTCGATCCGGTCGGCAGGGTCCTCGGGGTGGTACTCCCGGACGGAGTGAAACTCCAGGCCGCTCCCGGGATCGTCCGTACTGCGCTGGCCGCCCGCGAGCGCGCCCTCGTCGTCGATGGGCGGCGCGCCCGCATCGATCCGGCACTCGACGCGGTCGTCACCCTCGACGGCCGGTTCGACCGTCGCCCGCCGGCCCGCACCGACCGATCGGCAGTGAATCGTCGGCGGGTCGAACGCGTGGGTCCCGCGGCGAGCCGCGAGGTCGTAGGAGACGAGCGTCGTCTCGCCCGGGTCGAGGGCGGCGGCCGCGCGAGGCGACCCCGAGAGCGCCGCGAGATCGTCGGGCACGCCGTCGATCACGCGAACGTCACGGAGCACGCGATCGCCCACGTTCTCGACGACCAGGCGAACCGCAACCGGCCGGCCCGGCGGCGCGGGCGTCGGGTCGATATCGCGGCGCACCCGCAACGACGGATCGGGGCCGGTCCCGAGACGGCTGATCGCGAGCGCGCCCAGGGGGAGGGCGGCCGCGACGAGCAGGCCGGCGCTCCCCGCCACCGCGCCCGCGGCCGCGAGCAGCGCCGTCGCCGCGACCGCCGCCCGCCACCGGTCGGTCGGATCGCTCACTCCGATCGCCCCCGAAAGTCCTCGCCAGGTCGGGCCAGATCGCCCTCGACGGTGCGACGGAGTTCCGACAGCGGCGGATCGGTAATCGGGACCGGACGCGGGGCGAACTGCCCGGCGACGACCGGCAGGCGTCGATCGGCCGTCCGGGCGATCGCATCGACCGCGCGGTGGACGCGTCGGCGGAAGACGCGCTCGGGGAACAGCCACCGCTCGATCCGGACGGGAAGCGATCGCGTCGGCGGATCGATCGACGGATCGAGCACCGCCGCCGCGGCCCGATCGTCGGTCCACTCGCCACTCGATAGCGCCCGCTCGGCCGTCGATCGATCGTCGCCAGAGGCCGCATACACCTCGATGACGGCATCGCGCAGGACGGGCCGCACCGTCTCGGTCGCCGCCGGAATATCCTCGGCGGCACCGATCGAGGCGGCCGCCGACTCCAGTGGTTCGAGGAGGTCGCGGCCGGAGACGGGCGCGGACTGGCGACTCCGTTCGGGCGACCAGGTGGGCGGCTGGATCGACGGGACGCCACCGCCATAGCGCCGAATGGATCGATAGGCCGCCCAGGTGAGGCCAGCGAGGGCGACGACCACGCCGAGGGCGGCCCCGACCGGTCCCGACCCGACCCCGCGAGCAAGGGCGAGCACGGCGAGGGCGAGGGCACCCACGGCGATCGCGATCGCAGTCCAGTCCCGCCAGCGGAGGTCGACGCCGACGCTCACGGCTCCACCCCCAGCGATTCGACCGCCTCGCGCACCCGCCGCGTGCGGTCGTCGTCCAGCGGCCGATCACCGTACTCCACCTCGCGGAAGGTTTCGGCGAACGCCGTGACCGGGCCGGCCGGGGCGCCCGCGTCGATCGCGCGCTCGGCGACGATCGCGGGTGGCGTCGTCGCCCACTCGCCGGGCGTGACCTGCCGGGCGAACGCGCGCCACTGCTCGCGGAGTCGGTCGCGGGTGTACTCGGGGTGAGTCGACCGACCGGGTGCCGTCGTCGCCGGCGTCGTCGGGGCCGGCGCGGGATCGCTCGATCGCCCCCAGACGACGGCGAGGCCGATCAGTCCGAGCAGGGCGACCCCGATCAGCACCGGAATCGCCCCAACGAGGCCCGTGAGGAGATAGCGCGGCCAGACTGCCACCGTCGTGGTCTGAGTGGCCCCGCTGACCCGGTAGGTCGCCCAGATGTCGGCGGGCAGTGTGACATGCGCCCGGCCGTCCGCGTCGGCACGCGCGACGACCGCCCCATTTCGGGCGATCGTGGCGTCGGGGACTGGCTGCTCACCGGCGCGAACGCGGATCGTCGCCGGATCGCCCGGTAGCGCCAGGAGTTGCGAGGAAGTGATCGCGGCCCGGAGGTGGGCAATCGCGATCTCGCGCTCGACGGCGAAATCACCGCGTTCGACGCGTATCGTCGTCGTCTCGCCGGTCTCGGGCAAGCGCACCCGGGCCCGACCCGAGGCGTCGGTCCGGCCCACCCTCTCGCCCGCGACGCGAACGGTCGCGTTCGGCACGGCGCGATCGCCGATCGCTGCCGCGACGGTCACCGGCGACCCGGGATAGGGCCGTCCCTCTATCGTGATCGTGATCGAGCCGACGACCCGGACGGTCCGGTCGACGGTGGTCTCGTTGGTCGGCGTCGCCCGATCGGCCGGCCCGGTGTGAGCGGCCAGTCCAGCGATCGCTCGGTGGTCGCCGATCGGCGCCGTGCCGACACCGGATGCGGACGCGACGCCCTCCTCGACGGTGACAGTCCCCGGCGGCCGGCAGGTCGCGTTCGAGGGCAACGCGGCGGAGACGGTCAGCGGCCGTTCGTAAGGGACGGTCGCCTCGACCAGTCCGGACCGGCCAGTCACGCCGACCGGGGTGCCGTTGAGGAAGACGCGCGCGCCCTGGACCGGACCGGACGGGGACTGGACGAGCACCTCGATCGACTCGCCGGGCACGACCACGCGCGGCACGACGATCGAACAGGTCGGGACGACCCGCCCGCCGGTCGCGTCGCCCCCGTCGTTCGACCCGGCACTGCCGTTGCCCTGCCCCTGGCTCACGGTCCGGGGCGAGGGGTCGGCCGTCGCCGTGCCGTTCTCGCCGGGACCGGTCACCCGTGGCTCGTCGGCGGCTGGCTGGGGGGCGGCGACCGCGGCCAGCAGGAGTGCGAGCACGCAGAGAGCGACGACCAGCATCTGATCGGGCGGCCAGTCGCCGACGCGTGTGCGATCGGGCACGATCGAGTCTCCAGGTTGGCTCGCGGTTCGCCCCACGGCCGTGTTATTCTGTCGGACGATCGCGCCGTGCGGGGGGTCGGCCGCGCAGACCGGTCGCGCCCGGCCCCGAAGGAGGCGCGCCCGGCCCCGAGGTAGGGAGACTTATCTGCGGGCGTCCCCGCGCATCGAGTATGGAGCCGCGCGATCTCTCGGCGCACTCGATCTATCGGCCGGGTCGCGGCATCGAGGAGACCGCCCGCGAACTCGGACTCGATCCCGACGACCTCGTCAAGCTGTCCTCGAACGAGAACCCCCTCGGCCCGAGCCCCGCGGCCGTCGACGCCGTCCGCGAAGGGGCCGAGGAGATGCACGTCTATCCGACCGCGAGCCACACCGACCTGACCGCGGCGCTCGCCGACGAGTGGGGCGTCGACCCCGACCAGATCTGGCTGGGCAACGGCGGCGACGGCGCACTCGACTATCTCGCCCGCGCGATGATCGAACCCGGCGACCGCGTGCTCGTCCCCGAACCCGATTTCACCTACCACGCGATGAGCGCGCGCTATCACCACGCCAGCGTCGACACCGTCGCGCTGGTCGCCGACGAAGGCTTTCGCCAGACGCCCGACCGGATCGCCGGGGCCCTCACCGACCACCGAATCGTCTATCTCACCCGCCCGCACAACCCCACCGGATCGACGATCGATCTCCCGGCAGTGCGGGCGATCGCCGACCGGACCGGCCCGGAGACGCTGGTGGTCGTCGACGAGGCCTACCAGCCGTTCGCGGACGGTCGAACCGCGATCGATCTGCTCGACGAGCGCGACGATATTGCCGTCCTGCGAAGTTTCTCGAAGACCTACGGGCTGGCGGGTTTGCGCCTGGGCTATGCGGTCGTTCCCGAGGCGTGGGCCGACGCCTACGCCGCGATCAACACGCCCTTCGCGGCGAGCGAACTCGCCTGTCGGGCCGGACTCGCGGCGATCGACGACGACGAGCACCTCGACCGCACGCTCGATTTGGTGGAGTGGGCACGATCGTACATCCGCGAGCACCTCGACGCACCGACCCTGCCCAGCGGCGGGAACTTCGTGCTCGCGAGGGTCGGGGACGCGGCACGCGTCACCGAGCGCGCCCGCGAACGGGGCGTCCTCGTCCGGGACTGCACCTCCTTCGGCCTCGATGCGTACGTCCGCATCTCCGTCGGTCGGCGCGCAGAGTTGCCCGACGCGATCGCGACGTTGAACGACGTGCTCGCGACCGTCGAACCCGTCTGACATGCGCATCGCACTGACCGGCACCCCAGGGACGGGCAAGACCACCGCGAGCGAGCGACTCGCGAGCGACATCGAGGTCGTCCACCTCAACCGGATCGTCACCGAGGAGGACCTGACGGTGGGCCACGACGACGAGCGCGACAGCGCGATCGCCGATCTCGATGCCGTCGCGGACCGAGTCGCCGACCGCGATGACGTGCTCGTCGAATCGCATCTGGCCCACCACCTCGATGTCGACCGGGTGATCGTCCTGCGCTGTCACCCCGAGGAGGTGATCGACCGCCTGGAGGAGCGCGGCGAGTCGCCCGCATCCGCCCGCGAGAACGCCGAGAGCGAGGCACTCGACGTGGTGCTCGGGGAGGCGGTGGCCACCCACGGCCGAGAGGCGGTCATCGAGATCGACACGACCGATCGGCCGCCCGGGGCAGTCGCGGACGCGATCGATCGCGCGATCGACGGCGAGGGCCCCGCACCGGGATCGGTCTCCTTCGTGGGGTGGCTCGCGTGACGCTCGATCGCTTTCGCTCGATCGCCGACCGGGCGATCGATCCGTTCGTGCGCGGAGCCGACCGCATCGGCCTGACGCCCAACGCCGTGAGCTGGCTCGCGCTCGCGCTCGCGGTCGTCGCGGCCGCGCTCTTTGCCCTCGCGGGCGACTCGCCCGCACTCTATGTCCCCGCGGCGGCGGTCGTGCTCGCCAGCGGCGGGTGTGACGTGCTCGACGGTGCGCTCGCGCGCGAACAGGGATCGGGGTCGCGCGCAGGCGACTTTCTCGATCACGTCCTCGACCGGTACGCCGATCTGGCGATCGTGGCGGGGCTCGCGGTGGGCGTCGGCCGCGTGGATCTGGGCTTCGCGGCGATCACGGGCGTGATGTTGACCTCGTATCTCGGCACGCAGGCCCAGGCGGTCGACCTGGATCGCGCCTACGGCGGCGCGCTCGGCCGGGCCGATCGGCTGGCGCTCGCCGCCGCGGTCGGCATCCTCGCCGCGACGGACCTCACGCTGGCGGGGCACTCGCCGGTCGCGTGGCTGCTCGTCGTCTACGCGCTCGCGGGCCACGCCACCGCGATCCAGCGCTTCGTGGTCGCCTATCGCGATCTGCGGGAGAACTGATCGGGCCCGACCCGGCCGCGCGGGTCCAGCAGATCGCCCCCACGCGGTGACGGTGCGAATGGCGGACATCGCTGCACGGCAGCCTTTTTGGCACATCCGATCGAGAGTGAGACCGGTGTCCGACACAGGCGAGTCGCCCCGGATCACGGACCCATACGTGATCGACGCAGAGAACTTCAAATTCCGGAATACGCGGTTTCTCAACAGCGACGCGAAGTACGATATACTGGACCACGAAACTCCCCAGCGCGTTCGCCACCGGATCTGGGTCACGCGGAACGGCGACCTTCGCCGGGTGCTGTCGGATTTCCCGACCGACGATCGCATTTGCGAACAGTGCGCCGGATGGATGCACGCGGTCGCGGGTCGGCACTTCTTTCCCGACGCAAATCACCGCACGGCGGTCGTTCTCCTTCGTCGTCTCCTCCGCGAGAATGGCATCACTCCGGGCACGTGGCCGGCGGACCGCACCAGAGAGACCGTCATCCGTTCGCATCGGGTGCGCGCGGAAATCGACAACGTCCGACTCGACACGCTCTACCGACGTGACAGGCTCTTCCTGGTCTGGTTACTCTACTTCAAATGCGTGCTTCGCGTCCCGGAACAGACACGTCCGTGATGGAGCGGTCACTCCTCGTCCGGTGACGCCGCGAGCGCCTCGTACAGCGCTTCATTTTCCTCGATGTCCCGCTCCATATCGCGCTCGGCATCCCAGTTCATGACCGTCCGTTTCAGAGAGTACCCCCGCGCGAGTCTTAGATGTTGGGATCTGCCCGATCGAGCGGCGCTCGTCGCCGCGGCCGGCATCCTCGCCGCGACGGACCTCACGCTGGCGGGGCACTCGCCGGTCGCGTGGCTGCTCGTCGTCTACGCGCTCGCGGGCCACGCCACCGCGATCCAGCGCTTCGTGGTCGCCTATCGCGATCTGCGATCGTGACCCGACCGTCCACATCGGGTCACTCCTCGTCCGCCGGGGGCCGATCGGGCAACGCGAACACCTCCTCGATGCGAGCGTCGAACTCGCGGGCGATCCGCCAGGCGAGTTCGAGCGACGGGTTGTACTCGCCTTTCTCCACGTAGAGGATGGTCTGTCGGGTCACGCCGACGCGCTCGGCGAGATCGGCCTGCGTGAGTTCGGCCGCCTCGCGGCGCTCGCGAACGTCGGTCTCGAACTCCACGGTCACGCCTCCAGGCGGCGTCCTCGCCACCACTCGATCGCGGCGTGGACCAGCGACGACCCGATCACCGCCGCCGCGCTCCAGTGGGCCACGGGTCTGGCCTGATCGAGCAGGGCCGCGGGCATCGACCACTCGACGGCGTCGGCGACGACGCCCGCGAGCGTCACCGTCCAGGCGACCGCGAACAGGGCGATCATCGCCCGACTCGTGGCCGTCCGCGAGACCGTTCGCGTGCGCTCGTCCTGCGGGAGTCCGTACCGGGCGAGGATCCACCGCCGGGCTGGCACCAGGACGGCCACTCCCACCGCGCCAGCGACGATCAACGGAGTCGACTCCGTCCCGACACCCGCAACCAACATCGCCACCACGGCGACCACGAGGGCCGCCACCAGTCCGTGAGCGAGTCGTCGGCCGTTCGCGCTGTTCGATTTGGTTAACATGGCCACGTTAGATATATCGAACGTCGGGTTTCTTTAACGTTTCGGGCGGTCGGCGCGGCCATCGCTGCGCCCGATCGTCACTCGAAGGTGTCCAGTCCGACCTGGCGGCGCGGGCCGGCGAATCGCGAACCACGGTGAGACCTCGTCACGCTCCGGAACACCGGGCGACGAGCCAGTCCTGCGGGCCAGCGATCCGAGTATCGGGAGATCGAACGGATGCGGTTTCGGGGCCGTCTCGTCCGCGGTGTCTGTCGCTATTGTGTGTCGAACGTCTCGATCACGTCGCTCGTCGAGTACCGGTCGACCAGTTCCTGTTCGTCGAAGTCCGAATCGTCACTCCAGATCGCTGCATCGCTGGCGATCGCACAGGCGAGATAGAGGACGTCGTCGGGGTCGGTCGCACCGATCGCTCGGTCCGCGGCGCCGATCTCGGGAGCGAATTTCTCGGTCGGGACGATTTCGATGTGCCGGAAGAGCAGGTCGATGAACTGCGTCACTCGATCAGCGTCCAGGCCGGACTTCTCGACGATCAGATCGTCGTGGGTCTCGACTTCGTCGTGGACGATGGCGGGTGTGAGCAGGTCGGGCTCGAGTGTGACGATACGTTCGCGCGTCGTCGAATCCGCGATGAGGGCGGAGATGACGACGTTGGCATCGATAACCAGCCGCATCGTCCCCACTACTCCAGTCGCTCTTCGACGCGCTTTCGGCCGCTCTCGTCGATCCTGTCGGCGAGTTCGTGCACGTCGCTCTCGGTGAGTTTGCTCTCCGAGGTGAGTTCGTCCATCAGTTCGAGTTGCTCGATTTTCTCGTCGATGGCCTGCCGTGTGACCTCGCTCCAGTTGATTTCCGGATGGTTCTCCATCCGCTCTTTGAGATCCTCGTCCACGTTGACCGTGATACTGGCCATACCGAATCCTATTCATATACAGGACCCTGTGTCTTTCGGTGTATCCTGTATTACTGACCGGCGACCTCTCACGAGTAATAGTGATCCGTCTCTCCAGTTCCATCCCGCGCGACGCCACGGCCGTCCAGCGGTCTGTCGCTCATCGCGATCGTCACTCGAAGGTGTCGAGTCCGACCTGGCGGCGCGGGCCCGGCGGATCGCGGACCCACGCCGACGCCGTGTCGCGCTCGCGGTCGGGATCGGTCGGGACGGGACGCGACCCGGGTTCGAATCCAGCACAGTCCGGGCCGCACTCCGTCCGCGGGGCGACGATCCGGTCGGCCCACTCGCAGTCGGGCAGCGTCGCCGCGTCGATCGTCGCTGGCGAGCACCGCTCGCAGGCCGGCCAGTCGTCGACGGCGGGTCGCCAGCCCGCGCCGTAGGCGCGCTCGGCGATCGCCATCCGCCGGTGACGCTTCCTGGCGGGATCGACCGTTTCGATGGCCCACCGGCCGGGATCGCGATCGACGACCTCGATGCCCGGTCGATCGACGGACAGCGACCCGGCCGCGCGGACGACCCGGCACTCGCCGTTCGCGGGGTCGAACCGCCAGATCCCGACGGGGTCGGGCACGCGGTGTTCGTGGACGCGGGTCACGCGCGAGGTCGTCGCGAGCACTGCGCGATCGACCACCGCGAGACTCGCGTCGTGGCGCACCTGCGCGCGGAGGTCGCCCGGGCGGTCGAGATCGGGCTTGTTCTCGATCGCGACGATCGATTCGACCCAGTCGTCGGGATACGGGCGGGCGAGACGGTAGGTCGTCCGCCGGGTGTCGCGCTCGACCCGGAGCGCACCGGCGTCGATCGCCTGCTCGATCAGCCGGCGGGCGTGTTCGGGATGGGCGTCGACCGCCGACAGCGGGCGGGCCTCGCTCGCGTCGAAGGCCGCGACGATCGCGGGCGGGATCGTCTCCGCGGTGATCGCCGCGCGCTCTGCAAAGTCCGGCCCGGGTTCGAGGACGATCACGTCGGCGATCCGGCGGGTGGCCACGCCGGTGCCGATCTGGCGGGCGACCACGCGGTCGGCGTTTTCGAGGTGGGCACACAGGGCGAGTTCGAAGGCCGCCTCGCGCACGGTCGCGAATCGAGCGCGGCGCTCAAAACGACGCCGATTGGGGAAGATTGACACTGCCGAGACTCTCATCGCCGCACATGGGAGACGATGGCTGTCCCAAGTGCGGGCACGGCGAGACCGAAACGGGCGAGATCGCGACCGCGGACAACTCGACGATATCTCGGCTCGCCGATCACCAGACCACGGTGTTCGTCGCGGTCTCGTGCCCCGCGTGTGGCTACTGTGAATTCTATCGCGAGGACCTGACCGATCACGACGAGGCCGAGCAGTTGTTCCGGGAGGGGTAGCCGGTCACTGCGACAGACCAGTCATCGGACAAATCGGTCACTCCTGTCGGCAGTCGAAAACCACACTCAATACCCCGGGCCGAAAAGGACGGCCATTGGATGTCTCCGGACCGGACCCAGACCGAGTTCGACATTGCCGAATTCGATACCGACGTTTCGAGGGCCGACGAGGACCGGATCATCGAGGCGATCGCCGACAGCATCGATCGACTGCGCGACCAGATTGACGACGACTACCTCGGTGGGACATTTCGCCACGAGCCAGGACGGTATCAGTTGAAAACCGACCAGACGACCGATCGCCTCGACCCGGAGCCAGTCACGAAAAACCGGGTGATCGAACCGCTGCTGGAGGCGCTCGGCTACGACGACTACGGCTCCGAAGCGGGCAGTTTCGCCGCGGAGCGGGGCGAACAGGCCGACTACGCGGTCTCGCTTCGCGATGTCGACGGCGTCGATTCGAGTCGGCTGTTGATCGAGGCCGAACCGCTCAACAAGCCCCTCGAGACCAGGGGTCACGGCCTCGATCAGGTGAAAAGCTGGCTCAGTCAGCGCGAGTTCGACTCCGATTTCGGGTTCGCGACGGACGGCGTCCGGTGGATCTTCGTGCGGTACGATCCCGACTCGTGCACGCACAACGTTATCGCGTCCGTCGATCTGCGGCCGGTCTTTCGGACGCTGTTCGAGAACGCCACGACCACACAGGACCCTCCGACGGCGGTCCTCTCCGAGGACGATCGCGACCTCGTCGCGGCACTCCTCCGGACCTTCGAGTTCGGGAACTTCCGGGCGATCATCGACGAGGCGCGAGCGGTCATCAGGCGCAAACAGGAGGCGATCACCGACGAGTTCTACGACGACTACATTCGCGTCGTCTTCGGCGTCGACAGCGAGGCCGAC
>JBDGTN010000104.1:6106-14943 GCA_042216835.1 Halococcoides sp. | reverse complement strand
GAATCGATCGCGTCGTCGGTCGAATCGCTCGTCCCGCTCGACCCGGTGGAATCGGCCGCCGCGTCGTCGGCGGTGGTGGCCGATCCGCCGGTCGTCCCGACCGCGACGGCCCCGGTGTCGGTGGCCGTCCCCTCCCGTTCGGTGTCGTCGGGCGCGGACTCGACCGTTTCGGATTCGGTCGCGGAGCTCTCGGCCCCGGCACTCGCGGACGCGGTCGTCTCGGCGCCGGCAGTCTCGCTCTCACTCGCCGTCGACTCCGCGGTATCGGCATCGCCAGAATCCGCAGTGGTCGCGGACGCACCCTCGATGGTGGCCTCGAAGACCTGTCGCGGCGTCGTGTATCCGCCGATGGCGAGGGGCGTGTCGATCGTCGGAATCGTCCGGCGATCACCCGACGTGTCGGGTTCGAGACCGTGATCATCGACGGCGTCGCGCTGCCCGGCGACGACGCCCAGTGTCTGGATCGCCATCTCGGCGGTGGCCGACAGGTAGCCCCTGCCGAGACCGTAGTGATCGATCGCCTTCGGCAGGCCCGCCGCGAGGGTGCGGTCGACACCGCGTGCCCTGAGCCATTCGGTCAACGCCGCGTCCGATCGATCCGAATCGAGGGCATCGCTCGCGATCCGACAGCGGTCGAGCGTCGCGGCGGCGGTCTGGACCACCCACCGATCGCGGGTGTCGTCGTCGACCGTGGTGATCGTCTCCGGCCGGATCGACGAATAGATCGCGTCGCCATCGTCGGGTTCGAAGGTGCGAGCTTTTCCCGTGAGCGCGACGAACGCTGGCGGGTCCGTTCGTTCGAGAAAGCGCTGGGCCTCTGGCTGGTACTGGCCGGCATAGCAGACGAACGCGCCCGTGGGGTCGGCGATCCGGCCGCGGAGCACGTCGTCACTGACCGACCCGACGGCGGTCAGCACCCCCACGACGAACACGCGATTGGCGCGTGCGCCGGTCGGGAGCGCGACGTATGTCGGGGCGCGCTCTTCGTCGCTTTCGGAATACGACAGCGTTGCATCCTCGAACTCGCGGGCGAACACCCGCACGGCGACCTCGCGCCGGGTGGGTTCGTCGTCGGCGCTCATGCGTCCACCTCCGCGAGCGCGGCCTCGGCAAGGCTGGCCGGATCGGCATCGTTCTCGGTCATCTCCTCGGCCGTGAGCGTGACGCCGTATTCGTCGACGCTGAGCGTCCCGCGCACGCGGAATTCCCGGCCGACGATCCGGTCGGCGATATCGCTCGCGACGACCGACTGATCCATCGCCTCGCGAGCGGCCGCCTTCGCGTCGTCGACATCGCCGCCGTAGAGTCGCTCGGTCAGATCGCTGTCGAGGACGACCGTCGCGGTGTCGGTGCTGTCGTCGAACACCGCCCGGACCCGGAGGTCGTCGACCCCCTCGATCGCACCGTGTTCGCGACACTGCCCCGACTGGATCACGCGATTGCACTCCGGGCAACGCTCGATCAGTCCCGAGCCCTCTCTGAGATCGAGGACGTGACCGATGACTGCCACGTCGAACTGACCGCCCGATTCGCGGGCCTCCCGGAGCGTCCGCTCGGGGGCCGCTTCGATGGGGTCGATCTCGCGGTCGGCGCGTTCGACGGTGGCGTATTCGGAGACATTGACCGATGGCGCACCGCGGAACTCCCGGACGAACACGTCGGTGATGCGGACGGATTCGCCCGCCTGGATCGTCTCGTGGGGGTCCCAGTCGGTGAAGGGCAGGCGAGCGGTCTCGTCGGCGAGCACGCCACTCAGAATCTCGGTCTCGCCGTCGCGACCATCGATCGTCCGGCGCTCGACCTCCTCGACGGTGGCCTCGACGATCAGGCCGCGATCGCCGGGTTCGAGGTCGATCAACTCGGCCTCGCCGCCGATGTCGTAGGGCACGTCGAACGATTCGACGGTCGACACCTGGGTCGACTCGCCGACGTTGAGTTCTGGTTCGCCGTCCCACTCCCGGACGCCCGCATTCCCGAGTTCGACCGCGTCGCCCGCCGAGAGGCCGATGTCGTCCCAGGCCGTGAAGGCGATCGTACCGGTGTCGTCGGCGATCTGGCCCTCGCGAATCACCTGATCGTCGCCCTGGTAGCGGATCGACCGCTTGCCGATGCGACGGACGACGCCGGTGACGGTCACCGATCCGTCTTCGGGCGTGATGTCGCCGATATCGACCGGCTCGGGCGTGCCCGATCGATCGCCGCTGCCGTACTTCCGGCGGAGGCTCTGTTTGGCCTCGTCCAGCGGGACGCTGTACGACACCAGGTTCTCCAGATCCTGCTCGATGGCCTCAGGATCGGCATCGAGGCCCTCGGCGAGGTCGCGTGCTTCGGCTTCGAGATCCATTGGTGGGCGGTTGCGGGGCCACGCTCAAATAACCGCCGTGTCGGCCGCTGGGGCCGACCGGCGCTGTCGGCGGCCCTGCGGCGAACGTTCAAATGGGGCCCGACCCTATCATCGGGTACGTGACGGGGACCACAGCCGATCGGGCCGTGATCGTCAAGCGGGTCGAGCAGGGCGACGCCGAGACCGACGAAATCGAGCATCTCGCCCGGTCCGCGGGGTACGAGCCGGTGACAACGATCACACAGACTCGTACCGAAGATCCGGCCTACCACGTCGGCGAGGGGAAAGCCGACCAGGTTGCCCGGGAGGTGGCCGCGGCCGACGCGACGACGGTCATCTCCGACAACCAGCTCGGGCCCTACCAGACGTTCAATCTGGGGAACAAACTTCCCGACGGCGCGGAAATCCTCGATCGATTTCGGCTCATACTGGAGATTTTCGGACAGCGAGCGACCACGCGGCCCGCCCAGCTCCAGGTCGAACTCGCGGAGTTGCGCTACGAACTGCCGCGGGCAGAAGCCAAAGCCAGCCTGGCCAAACGCGACGAGCGCCCCGGATTCATGGGGCTGGGCGAGTACGACGAGTCACGCGAACGCGACATCAAGGCCCGGATTGCCCGGATTCGCGACGAACTCGACTCGGTGCAGGCCGACGCGAAGCGCCGCCGGGAGACCCGCCGCGAATCGGGGTTCGATCTGGTAGCGCTGGCGGGCTATACCAACGCCGGCAAGTCGACGTTGTTACGCCGACTGGCGGCCGATCACGCCGTCGACGAAAACGCCGACAAACATGCCGATCTTCCCACAACGGCCGCCTCCGAGGATCGCCTGTTCACGACGCTCGAAACGACGACGCGCCGGGCCGATATCGACAGACGTGACGTGCTCGTCACCGATACGGTCGGGTTCATCTCGTCGTTGCCACACTGGCTTGTCGAGTCGTTCCAGTCGACGCTCGATTCGGTCTATCGGGCCGACCTCGTCTTGCTCGTCGTCGACGTGAGCGAGTCCGTCGAGGCGATTCGCGAGAAACTGGTCACGGCACACGATACGCTCTCGGAGCGCAACGAGGCCCCGATTTTGACGGTCCTCAACAAGACCGACCTCGTCGAGGCCGGGGAACTCGACCGCAAGCGATCGGCGCTGTCGGCACTCGCTCCCGACCCCGTCGCGGTCAGCGCGAGGACCGGCGAGAACGTCGAGGAACTCTGTCGGGCGATCGACGATCGACTGCCCGATCTGGAGGCCGAACGCCTCGTCGTGCCGCTGTCGGACGACTCGATGAGCGTCATCTCCTGGATTCACGACAACGCCCACGTCAATAGCGTGGAGTACGGCGATCAGGCCGTCATCGAGTTCGAGGCCCACCCGGCGACGATCGAGCGTGCTCGGGCGAAGGTGCGATCGCTGCCGGCCCCCGGGTCGGCCTAGCCGTCACTCGACGGCCGACCGATCGACCGACCGTGTGCGAGGTCGTGGTGGACCCACACACAGGCACCGAGAACGAACCCGGCACCGACGAGCGGGGCCTGGACGTATCGGAGGACCGATTCGCCGATCCAGGTGGCGATCCCGCCGAGGGTCGGCGGCAGGGGACTCGCCATCGCGGTCAGCGGGCCCGGCGGCACGGCGACCCAGATCAGGAGAGTTCCGATCGCGAGGAGGCGCACGGCGGGGTGATCCTCGATTCGGTGGGCCACGAGCACGAGGAGTGGGACGGCCATCGTGAAGTAGAACGACTCCAGCGGAACGACCGCGAGGAGGCCGAGGACCGTGGCGAGCGCGGCGGTCTCGGCCCCGATCGCGGAATCGAGATCGCGATAGCTGGCGAGGACCGCCGGCCCGACGATCGCCGCCGCGATCACCCACAGCCACACGCCCCGGATACCCAGCGCCGACAGCGGTCGCATGACGGTCACGTACCCCGGCCAGAGCGGGGGACCGTCCGCGAAGACCGCCGTCGAGGACTCCTCGAACAGCACCGTCGTGACGTACGTATGGGTCAGTTCGATCCCGACAGCGACGTTCGCCAGCCACCCGACTGAGACCACCGCGACGGCGACGGCGACTGCGCGCCAGGATCGGCGGGCGAGCAGCCAGGCCCACGCTCCGGCGGGATAGACCTTGAGGAGGGCGGCCAGACCGAGACCGAATCCGGACGCCCGCACGCGGTCGGCCAGCGCCAGCAGATAGCCGCCGACGACACAGAGCGCCACGACCGGGGAGATCTGCCCCATCGCGAGCGCACTCGCGACCGGTCCGGCAGTCAGGATCGTGAGCGCCCCGAGTCGGCGATCGCCACGGTCGGCGGGCAATCGATCGAGGACGAGCGTCGCGAGTGCCCCCAGTGCGAGCAGGTCGATGCCGATCTGTCCGACGTAGGCGACGGTCGGTCCCGCGACACCGTACGCGATCGCGAGGAGGGCAATCACTGGCGGGTACTGGAAGGTGTATCCCGGATGGTCCGCGGGACTCACGGCGTAGACGCTTCCCCCATCGAGCATGGCCTGACCCGCTCGCGTGTACACGTCCGTCGCGATGGCGATCTGGTCCGGTCGAACGAAAAATAGGGAGATGACGGTCCCGAGGCCGGCGAGCACCCCGCCCGCACAGGCGACGCGTACCCACCATCGACCGCGGGTGGGCCGGGCGAGGAGTGCCCGTTCCAGAATCGACATGGATGGCTTCCGTCGGTCGACAAGAGAAAAGTGACGGTTCGGTCGGCGCGACCTATTCACTGGTCCGACTCGACAGCTCTCCGCGTGTACTCGACGCATCGACTCCGCAGATCGGTACGGATCGTGAAGACAACGCTTAAACGACACTGGAAACTTCAACTGACATAATGGGAGCCGTTACTGACTGGTCGAATCGGTTTCGGGGGTGGCCGTGGTGGATATCGAGTCACTGACGACCGTTCTCGAAGACGCCGGTCTCTCCCAGTACCAGGCCGAAGCGTACGTAACTGTCCTCGAACTGGGATCGGCCACGGCGACGGCGGTCGCGAACAATAGTTCGGTTCCCGATCCTCGCATCTACGATGTTCTCCGCGATCTGGAACAGCAGGGTTACGTCGAGACCTACCAGCAGGAGTCGCTTCGCGTTCGGGCCTTCAGTCCGGAGTCAGTGCTCGCGGATCTCCGGGAACGCGCCGCGCAGTTCGAGGCGGCTGCCGAGGAGATCGAACGCCGGTGGGAACAGCCCTCGATCGATTCGCATTCCGTCAACTTCGTCAAACGGGAACAGACCGTTCTCGAACACGCCGAGACGGCGATCGAGGCCGCCGACTGCCAGGTCATGCTCGCGGCCAACGCCGATCAGGTCGGCCATCTCGAAGACGCGCTTAGAGACGCGCTCGACCGCGGCGTGTACGTGATGATCGTGCTCTATTCGGCCGACGGAGCGCCGCTCCGCGAACGGATCGATCCGGTGGGACTGGCCTCGACGGTCCGCGTCCGGCCCGACCCGACCCCGTTTCTCACGCTCGTCGACCGGACGGTCACCTGTTTTGCGCCCCACGACATGTCGATGAACCGCTTCGGAATCATCGTGGACGATCCGAGCCACGCGTTCGTCTTCCGGTGGTTTTACACCATCGCGATCTGGGAGAGCGCGAATACGGTCTACGAACGAAATCCCGGCGATGTCGTCAGGGTGTGTGTCAACTTTCCCCGGTGTGTGGGCGAACTCGAACCGTTGCTCGACGACGGGGCCCAGATCCGGGCGACCGTTCACGCAGCACACACGAAAACCGAAAAGCCAGTCCGGTTGTCCGGCCGGATCGATTCCGTGTCGCCCGCCCGGCGGACTCCCGACCGCGAGGATGTCTCGAAGCGCCGGGGCTCCGGTCCGACGCTGGACATCGAGGTCGACGGGGAAACCCATGCCGTCGGCGACTGGGGCGCGATCGTCGAACCCTACGAGGCGATGCGCGTCGAGATCGAGTCGATCGACTGGCGCTAATCGGGATGTTCTTGGGGACGCCGACCGGTGACCCGGTATGACGACCGTCATCGACGGCGATGCCGTCGCCAGTGACCTTCGCGATCGACTCACCGACCGCATCGAGGACCTCGAATCGACGGGCGTGACGCCGACGCTTGCGACCGTCCTGATGAGCGACGATCCCGCCAGCGAAACCTACGTCTCGATGAAACAGTCCGATTGCGAGGAGGTCGGCATCGCGACCCGTGACATCGATATCGATCCCGATGCGCCGTCCGATCGCCTCTTCGAGACGCTGGAGGATCTCAACGACGACGATGCGGTCGACGGCGTGCTGGTCCAGATGCCGACCCCCGACCACGTCGACGACCGGGAGGTGATCCGTCGCCTCGATCCGCACAAGGATGTCGACGGCTTCCATCCCGAGAACGTCGGACTGCTCGTTCGGGGCGATCCCCGGTACAAGCCCTGCACGCCCCACGGCATCCAGCACCTCCTCGATCACGCTGGTGTCGACACCGAGGGGGCCGACGTGGTGATCGTCGGCCGATCGAACATCGTTGGGATGCCGATGGCGAACCTCTTGCTCCAGAAGACGGCGGACGGGAACGCGACCGTGACGGTCTGTCACTCCCGGACCGAGGACATCGCGGCCCATACCTCCCGGGCGGACGTGGTCGTCGCCGCTGCGGGCGTTCCCGAACTGATCGACGGCGAGATGCTGGCCGATGGCGCCGTCGTGATCGATGTCGGCGTCAACCGCGTCGAGACCGAGGACGGCAGTACCCTCGTGGGTGACGTGGAGTTCGAGAGTGCTCGCGAGGTGGCGAGTGTGATCACGCCCGTGCCCGGCGGCGTGGGCCCGATGACACGGGCCATGCTGCTGTACAATACGGTCAAGGCCGCCCACCTCAGAAACGACCTGGCGTTCGATGGACTCTAGAGGCGTCGAGAATCGAGTGGTGGGCGAGCGTCGAGAATTGACTCCTGAGGAAGTGTCGAGGACTGGCTTCTGAGGAAGTGTCGAGGACTGGCTTCTGAGGAAGTGTCGAGGACTGGCTTCTGAGGGAGCGTCGAGGGCCGCTGAGTCACGGCAGGCACCCGTAAGGGGGCGAACACCACCGCTTGACGGCAGGTTTTTGTGAGGCCCCGGACAATCCTGGCTCAATGCCGACCGAACGGTACGAGGTGGTCGTCGTCGGCGGGGGTACAGGGGGGACGTTCGCCGCCGTGACTGCCGCCAGGGCGGGAGCGTCGGTCGTGATCGTCGAGCGGAAGTCCAGCGAGGAGGCCGGTCACATCGCGTGTGGCGATGCGATCAAAGGACAGGACACGTTCCCTGACGTGATCGATCGCCAGCGATTACGCGACGAAGCGTTCACCAACGAGTCGGTGAGTCACGCCCTCTTCGAGATGCCCGACAGTGGTGAGACTCTCGATTACGACTTCGGGGGCGTCACGGGGTCGGTCGTGGACCGCAAGCGCTACGGTGAGGTGTTACTCGAGGAGGCCGAGCAGGCGGGTGCCGATATCCACTACGACACCGTCGTCACAGATGTCCGCCAGGACGGCCGCCAGGTAACGGGTGTCGAGACCGTTCGCGATGGCGAACCGACGACCTACGAGGCCGATGTGGTGATCGACGCCGCGGGAGCGCTCTCGATTCTTCAGGACAAAGCCGACCTCGCCGAGACGACGTTCGACACGAACGTCACCTACTCGCAGTTCTGTTCGGCCTATCGCGAGGTCATCACCGTCGACGAACCCGTGCCGTGGTCCGATGCGATCGTCTTCAAACCGACCGAAGAACTCGGGTATCTCTGGTATTTCCCCCGCACGCCGACGGAGATCAACGTCGGCGTCGGCTTCCAGATGAACGAGGAACCGATGCAACTCGTGGAGGCGATCCGTGATGACGTTCGCGATCGCCCGGAGTTCGAAAATGCGACCGTCGAGGACAAACTCGGTGCGGCCCTCCCCACCCGTCGGCCCTACGATTCGGCCGTCGCCCCTGGCTACATCGCCATCGGTGATGCGGCCGCCCACGTCAACCCGACGACCGGTGGCGGCATCCCCGGCGCGGCGAAAGGCGGCCACTGGGCCGGCGAGATTGCCGCCTCGGCTGTCGCGGATGGCGACCTGAGCGAGGCGGGCCTCTGGGAGTACAATCACCGCGTCCAGACCGACTATGGCAAGCGCTTCGCCGCGATGGACCTGTACAACATCTTCGGGACGGCCCGCGATCTCGACGACCTGGTCGATCTGCTCGCGGCCATGCCCGCCCAGCAGTTGATCGATGTCCTCGGCAAGAGCGGCGAGGCGTCGATGGGGTTCGGCCTGAAACTCGAAATCCTCGTGAAGACGTTCGGCCACTGGGGAACGCTGCTCGACGTGTATCGGGTCAACGATCGTGCCTCGGACCTCAAGTCGATCTACGAAGACTATCCCACCGATCCCGCTGGCTTCGAGACCTGGCGCGACCGTCGCGACGAGTTCATGACCGAGTATTACGACCTCGTCGGGGCCGAACCCAAGTACTGACGCGCTCG
>JBDGTN010000104.1:0-6006 GCA_042216835.1 Halococcoides sp. | reverse complement strand
TCATGACCGAGTATTACGACCTCGTCGGGGCCGAACCCAAGTACTGACGCGCTCGTTGCCGTTCCCGCGTCAAAACCGTTCTCCGATTGGCCCCATTTTCCGGTCCGGTTCGGCCCGATCGTCCCGTTCCCATCGGTCACCACCGTCCGGGCCGATCCGGTCTCGACCGCTCTTCTCGCCGGGTGTCCGATCCGGTCTCGACCGCTCTCCTCGGCGGTGAGTCACGTTCATCCTCCTCCGCCGGGGTCTCGACCGTCTCGTAACGATCTGTGATACGGACTCCCGACTCGACCCGCCGACTGGCCGCCGCCGGTCGAAAATATTCTCACCCGGGCCCCATCCGAATATTGTATTTGAGAACCGGGCCGAAGCATTAAATCGATACGACGGGAAAAATAGTGGTGATTACTGCCATGGTGAAATGGGCCACAGTTCGCCGGGGTGACCGGTCGTGAGCCTCGTGAGATCCGCCGCTATCGTTCTCGTCACCGGTTTGCTGTTCGTCTCGGTCGTCGGTGCCAATGGGACGATCGCGGCCCAGCAGACCGTACTCGACGACGAGTACGTCACCGACCGTCTCGACGCGTCGAACGTCTCGGCAACGGTCGGCGAGTCGCTGACCGAGCAGATGGTCGGGACTGTCGGGGGGACGAAATACCTCACGTCGGGCGTCCAGCAGGAAATCGACGCCTACGTCGCGGCCCAGACCGACGATCTCGTGACGGAACTGTATGCCTATCTTCACGGCGATCGGAGTGATCTCGCGCTGACCGTCGAGACCGATCCGCTGGTCGAGAATCTCTCTGAGGCGGCCGAGCAGCGCGTTCGGCAATCAGATCCGATCGAACTCTACCGGAACGTGTCCGATGAACCGATCGCGGACACGAACCAGTCGATCGTCACGACCGGGGATCTGGCCCGACTGGACGACAATGCGAGTGCCTACCGGGCCGTTCGGAGCGATGTGCGGGCCGACCTTCGCGAGCGTGCCGTTCGGGCGATCGTCGACCGGCTGTACGCGGAGGCGACGACCGACGAACTGCTGGCGCTGGTCATCGACGGCTACGATCCGACGGCGTACACCGAGGCCGAAAAACAGCAACTGGTCGACGAGCACGAGGCCGAGATCCGGGCGGCGCTCGAACAGCGCGTTCGATCGAACTCTGGTGACGAAATCGATCGGCGCGTCCAGGATCGCCTCGACGCGATGACACAGATGAACACGACCGATAGCGCGAGTGACAACGTGAGCGCCGCGGCTCGCGCACTGGGCAACACCTACGCCGTCGGGATCGCGGGCACTCTCGACTACGCGGCCTTCGATCAGCAACTCAGGACGGCCCAGAACGACCTTGCGGCGGCCGTCGGTGATCGCGTCGCGGCGGAACTCGACAGCCAGTTGCCCGAGCAGGTCTCGCTTGCCGAGCGCATCCCCGCACAGCAGCGCTCACAACTCGAAACGCTCGCCAGTGTCGTCCAGCTACTCGATGCGCTCGTGTTCGTCTTCCCCGTGATCGGCATTGCCGCGATCGGACTGCTCTACCTGCTCACGCGGTCGATCGGCCGGACCACCGGCGTCGTTGGCGGGACGATCGCCGTCGCCGGCGGCCTTTCGGTTGGGGGCACGATCGTCGCCCGGATGCTGATCGTCGATCGACTGGCTGCACTCCCGGGGCCGATCGGTGATCTCCTCGAATCGCTGGTCGGCGGAGCGATCGGTCACGCGAGTGCCCAGTCGCTGGTGGTGCTCCTCGCGGGCCTCGCGGTCGTCGGAATCGCCGTCGCCGCGCGGTATCGGACGACCGAGGATGCCGTCGACCCGATGGCCTGATCACTCGGAGGAACTCATGCAGTGGTTCGCCGTTACTCCTCGTCGGCACTCGACGCACTCGTCGGTGCGTCGTCTGGATCGTCACGTGGACTCGATGGGTGGTATGGCGTGTCGTACTCGCCGGGCCGGTCGTCGATCCGGTCGGGATTGATCCGGCCGGCGAGGAGCATGAAATCCAGCAGTGTACAGTACAGAATGGCCTCGACGACGGGAACCGCCCGCGGGGGGAGCACGGGATCGTGACGGCCCGTGACGGTGATGTCGACGGGTTCCTCGCGCTCCCAGTCGACGGTGCGCTGAGTTTTCGGGATCGATGTCGGGGCGTGCCAGGTCACCTCGCCGGTGATCGGCGCGCCACTCGTCATCCCGCCCTGGAGGCCGCCGTGGTCGTTGTCGGCGGGCGTGACGCGGCCGTCGTCGAACTCGAAGGCATCGTTGCGGTCTGATCCCGTCACGGTGCGAGCCTCTCGACCGAGGCCGAACTCGAACGCCGTCACGGCCGGAATCGCGAACATCGCCCGGCCGAGGCGGGCGGGCACGCCGTCGAAACGTGGGGCTCCGAGGCCCGGGGGAACACCGCGCACCTCGAAGGCGATCGACCCACCGATCGAGTCACCCTCGTTTTGATACTCGTCGATGCGTTCGCGCATTCGCTCGGCAGTCTCGGGGTCCGCACACCGGACCTCGTTGTCCTCGACGGTCGCCCGGATCTCCTCGAAGGACAGTTCGGGCGCGGAGATGTCGTCGATCTGGTTGACGTGGGCGGCGACCTCGATGTCGTACTCGGACTGATCGAGGACCTGCCGGGCAATCGCGCCCGCGGCGACCCAGTTGACGGTCTCGCGGGCCGACGAGCGCCCGCCGCCGCCCCAGTTGCGCGTTCCGAACTTCGCCGAATAGGTGAAATCGCCGTGGCTCGGACGCGGCGCCGTCACGAACGGTTCGTATTTGCCCGATCGGGCGTCTTTGTTCTGGATGTGCAGTCCGATCGGGGTCCCGGTCGTGTAGCCGTCCTGGAGACCGGATTCGATCGTTACTGCGTCGGGTTCGTCGCGACTGGTCGTAATCATCGACTGGCCGGGCTTGCGCCGGTCGAGTTCGGCCTGGACGTCCGCCGCGTCGAGTTCGACGCCCGCCGGACAGCCAGACACCACGGCCCCCATCGCCTCGCCGTGGCTCTCGCCGTAGGTCGTCAGCCGAAAGAGTCGTCCGAACGAGTTTCCGTTCATGATCGCCCACTGCGTGGCGCGCGTACGTAAGCGTTGCAGTCCCGGTCGGATCGTCACGATCCGTTCGACACCGTGACTCCCGGTCGCCCGGCTGTGAAGAAGCTCTACCACAGCCCACCGCAGAGGCGGCGTCGGGGCCCTACCGACACACCTGTAGACCGGGATACCGGTCGGCAGGACTCCTCATAGACCGGATTAATCCGCTGTACCAAATCGGCTTTCAGGGGTGATCCCCACGTTGTGAGTATGAGCACCACAGCGGAGGTGGGTGGTGGGAGCGGTCAACTGTCCGATAAACAGCGCCGGATCCTGGCGTACCTCATCGAACACGCCGACGAGCAGACCTACTTCAAGTCGCGGTTGATCGGAGAGGACCTGGGACTCTCGCCGAAGGAGGTCGGGACGAACATGCGCTCGCTCCAGGATGGGGACTTCGCGGTCGACATCGAGAAGTGGGGGTACTCCTCGTCGACGACCTGGCAGATCACGCAGTAAACCGTCGATTCCGAACGGGAGTGTCGTCGTTTGGCTCTCTCCGTCGGTTTTCACTCGCGCTCGATCCGGACGAGGTCGTCGGCATCGGCCGCCAGATCGAGTGCTTCAGACCCGAACGATCCCGCGTAGCGCACGATCAACAGGAGGAGCGTCTCGGGGCGCTGGAGTCCGTCAGCGTTGCGATCGAGCAGGCCCGCGGCCTCCAGATCGCTCGCGCGCTGGCTGATCGTCGCCCGCGAGACGCCGATCCGGTCGGCCAGTGTCGCGCCGTTCGCCGTCGGATCGCGCAGCCAGTGGATGATCATCGCCCGGGGCGTCTCCCGTCGGAGATAGCCCAGTGCGATCTGTTCGAACTCGTCGAACCGGTCGGCGGGGTAGTATCGACGGAAATCGCCGTCCTTGCGCGTCTCGATGACGCCGTCATCGAGGAGTCGATCCAGATGGTGCTGGGCCTCGCCGGTGCCGAGCTGGAGGTCGTCTCTCAGTTTCGAGAAGTGGGCGCCGGGCGTCCGATCGAGATACCCGGCGATCGCGCCCGGGCGATCGCTCTCGCTCGCGGCCGCCGCGTCGTCGCTCGCGATCGTGGCAAGCGGACTCGCCGCCCCGATCGATGCGAATCGCCGGAGCGTGGCTCGCTTGTCCTCGTCGATCGGCCCCTCCCCAACCATCGCATCGAACCAGGTGACTCCCGGATAAAACGTCTTCGACAGTTCCCGCCGATCCCGGACGAAAGCGGACCCAACCGTGCAACCATCCTGGGATCGGTGATCGCTGGCCATGCGCCGCTCGTTCGCGGGGCGATTCACGCTCGAAGGGCGCTTTTCGTTCGCAGGCACACCCTCAAATGTGTGGCAGGCCTCGTATGGAGGGCGTCTCTCGTCCGTAGGCACCCCTCGTTCGGAATCCTTATCCGGGCCAGTTGCCATCGGGCCGATATGATCGACGAGCGAGTCAGCAATCACCCCACTCTTGTTGCGGCGATCGTCTATGCGGCCGTGGTGACGGCCATCGTTTCGGTTGGATTCGCACTGCTCGATCTCTTCGATCTCTTCTGGTTCGGACAGGCCGGCGTCCCACTCTGGATATTCGTCGTGGGCCAGGCCCTCCTGTTCGTCGGGTTGATTCTCGAATATCGCTACGATCACGGCGAGTGACGCCCCTGTCAGACGCCCCTTCGCTCCGCCGGGCCCCGATCGACGATCGATCGGGCTACTCCTCGAAGTCGTCGGCGGCCGATTCGATCTCCTCGATGTCCGCAGAGTCGATCGACGGGTCGTCCTCGCCTTCTTTGATCTTCTGGGCCTGCTCTTCCATCTCCTCGATGTCGACCTCGGTGTTTTCGATCTCGCCGATGATCTCGGCGATGTCGTCGATGCCGATCAACTCGCGGGTCTCCTCGTCGAAGTCGAGACTGTCGAGATCGGGCCCGTCGCCCGCCGAATCCGCACCGGAGAGGTGCTTGCCGTACCGGCTGACCAGCGAGGTCAACTCCTGAGGCAGGATAAAGGTCTGGGACTCGCCCTCGCCGATCGATTCGAGGGTTTCCATGCCCTTCTCGATGACGGCACGTTCGCCCATCGCTTCGGCCGATTTCGCCCGCAGTACGGTCGAGATGGCGTCACCCTGGGCTTCGAGGATCTGGCTCTGCTTTTTCCCCTGGGCGCGGATGATCTCGGACTGTTTCTCACCCTGGGCTTCCTCGATCGCCGAGCGTCGTTCGCCCTGCGCTTCGAGGATCATCGCGCGGCGCTTGCGCTCCGCGGAGGTCTGTTGTTCCATTGCCTGCTGGACATCCTGGGAGGGGTTGACCTCCCGGACCTCGACGGATTCGACGCGGATACCCCACTCGTCGGTGGGTTCGTCGAGTTCTTCGCGGATCTTCGCGTTGATCTCCTGGCGCTTGTTGAGCGTATCGTCGAGTTCCATGTCGCCCAGCACCGCCCGGAGCGTCGTCTGGGCGAGATTCGAGACCGCCCGCTTGTAGTCTTCGACCTCGAGGAAGGCCTTCTTGGCGTCCATCACCTTGATGTAGACGACGGCGTCGGCACGGACGGGCGAGTTGTCCCGGGTGATCGCTTCCTGGGCGGGCACGTCCAGGGTCTGGGTTCGCATGTCGAACGTGTGCGTTGCCGAGACGAACGGTGGCACGAACGAAATCCCCGGATCGAGCAGCCCCCGGTACTCTCCGAGGATCGTCAGCGCCTTCTTCTCGTAAGCGTCGACGATCACGACCGACTGCCAGAGCGCCACGACGACGATCGCGAGGACGATCAGCGCGACCAGCGTCAGGCTTGCCCCCAGCGCCTGTAACGGAACGATCGATAACATGACGATTTCGGCTTCGAGGGTCCCGATAATAAAGGGTCGGGACCGCCGATCGACGGCAGGAGACCCTCACTCGGTCTCGCTTTCGAGATCGGATTCGGTCGCTGCGTCCGTCCCGGATGTGGC
>JBDGTN010000127.1:0-15209 GCA_042216835.1 Halococcoides sp. | reverse complement strand
GCACCGGCGGGTCGGCCGATCCGGGAACGGTCAACGAGCGCTTGCGCGAGCACCTGGAGGAGTGACTGTCGAACTGGATTGACGCGACGGCCAGATTCTTTCCCGTGGCGACGAACGTCCCGTATGCCTTCGATCGTCGATGCGGCGTGGGTCGAGGAGCACGACCCGGTCGTGATCGATGTGCGCGATTCCTGGGCGTACGACGGACTGGGTCACCTGCCGAACGCGGTGAACGTCCCGTTCGAGGAAATCCGGTCGGACGACCGTGGTGCGGGCGATATGCTGCCCGAGCGTGCGGACTGGATCGCCCGGATGCGCGCGGCCGGACTCGGGACCGATCGCGACCTGCTGGCCTACGACGACGACCACGGCGTCTTCGCCGCGCGATTGCTCGTGACGGCGCTGCTCTTTGGCCACCCGCCCGACCGACTCCGCCTGCTCGACGGCGATTTTAGCGCCTGGCAGCGCGACCGGTCCGTTACAGACGCGGTGCCCGACCCCGCGCCGACTGACTACGATCCCGACCCCCCCGAGACCTCGCCGCTGATCGACCGCGACGGCGTTCGCGAGGCCGTCGACGGACCGGCGGCGATCGTCGACACGCGGTCGCGCGAGGAGTACGACGAGGGCCACATCCCCGGCGCGATCCACCTCGACTGGCGCGATCTGGTCGACGAGGACTCACGCGGCGTCCGCGCACCCGACGACATCCTCGCGACGCTTGCCGACCTGGGCATCGATCCCGACGGCCGAATCGTCCTCTATTGCAACACGGCTCGCCGGATCAGTCACACCTATCTCGTCCTCGACGATCTGGGCATCGAGACCGTCTCCTTTTACGAGGGTAGCCTCACCGACTGGGGGGCTGCGGGCGAACCGATCGTCGAATCTTCCGACAGACGCAGTAATTGATCGCGTCGAGCTACAGCGTTTCGACCGTCCGGACGAGTGCGTCCGCGAGCATCTCGACGCGGTCGGCAACCGCGTCGCTCACTCCCTCGCCATCGAACCGGGCGGCCTGGACGGCGAAGATCCGCACCGTCTCGGGTCGACAGTCGAGGCGGTCGGCGACCTGGAGCGTTCCCACGAGATCGGCGTCGTGAGTGCCGACGGTTTCCAGATCCGCGACGGCCTCGGGATCGAGGACGCGACAGGTGCCGGGATCGCCACCGAACCGGGCGGCGTCGACGATCACCACGCGGTCGAAATCCTCGACCGCGTGGACGAGCGACAGATCGGGCGAGCGGACCGTCCGGCAGGGCCAGTCTCGCCGGTCGCGGACCGCCTCGATCAGCCGGGGCCCGATGGCGTCGTCGCCCCGCAGTCCGTTCCCGAGTCCGATCGCGCCGCGTCTCATTTGCGCTGGATGTCGATGTCGAGATAGTGCGTCGAACACGAGATGCACGGATCGTACGCCCGGACGAGCATCTCGAGGACGTGCTCGATCTCCTCGTCCGACCGGTCGGCGATCCGCGGGACGAACGTTTCCATGTCGCGCTGGATGTTGCCGTGGTTCTGGTTGGTGGGAATCACGCAGTTGGCGTTGGTGACTGCCCCTTCGGCGTCGTACTCGTAGTCGTGGAAGAGCACGCCCCGGGGCACCTCGATCGCGCCGACGCCCTGGCCCGCCCGTGGCTCGACCGATGGCACGTGATAGGCGGGCTGATCGCCCAGGCCCGCGTCGAGCAGGTCGTCGATCGTCCGGATCGATGCGGCGACGAGGTGGGCGGTCTCGACGACCTGCGCGACGGTGTTGAGATAGGGATTGTACGTCGGCGGGTCCAGTCCGAGGTGCGCGGCCAGGTCGAGCGCTTCGGGCGCGAGTTGCTCGTGGTTGTTGTTGTAGCGCGCGAGCGCTCCGACCATGTAGCTATCGCGGGCGTGGCTGGTGAACTTCGCCGTCGAATGGTCGACGACCCGCTCGTTCACCACGTCGCGATAGTTCGCGGCGTCGAGTTCGCCCGTATCGGACGAATAGAGCGTTCCCTCGACGAACGGGTAGTGGTCTTCACTCGACAGCGAGATATACTCGGTCTCGCGCTCGAAGGTGGGTAACTCGCCCGCGACATCGCCCAGGAGTGCGCCGATGGCGTCGAGGTCGGCCCAGGCGGTACTGAGACGCTCCCGCAACGACTCCAGCTCCTCCCGGTCGGGAATCGCGGAGAATCCGCCGGGAAGCATGCGCTGGGCGTGGATCGATCGCCCGGCGATGGCTTCGGTCAGGTCGTTCCCCAGGCGGTGGAGTCTGACGACCCGTTCGAGGTCGTCGTCGTTCTCGGCGGGCAGATCCAGCGCGGACTTCGAGCCGACGAGGTCGGGCAGTGCGAGATAGCCCACGTGGAGAACGTGACTCTGAATGGTCTCGCCGAACAATGCGAGTCGCCGAAGCGAGCGGTCGCGCTCCGAGACGTCGATCTCCAGTGCGGACTCGGTCGCCCGGAGCGAGGCCAGCGTATGACTGACCGAGCAGATCGCACAGATTCGCGAGACGACGTGGTGGGCTTTTTCGTAGGTCCGGCCGTCGAGCATCGACTCGAAAAATCGCGGCGACTCGACGACCTGCCACTCGCAGGTGTCGAGTTCGCCGTCGGTCGCGTCGACGACGACCGTGCCATGCCCTTCGACACGCGTCACGAGGTCGCCATCGATGTCGATGGATTTGCTCATCGAACCACCTCCGCTGGCTCGGCAATCTCGGCGGACACCTCGTCGCCCCAGTAGAGGGCGAACTCCCGACGAACGTCGTCGAGGTCGTAGCCCGTTCCTTCGAGCACGTCGGTGAACGCGTCGATCGTCGGGTCGTCGACGGTGCCCCGACAGCCCCAGCACCGCGTGCCCTCGGCGATGCAGTCCGCACCGCACCCGCCGCGGGTGATCGGCCCGAGACACACCTGTCCGCGGTTGAACGCACACACGTTTTCTTCGAACTTGCATTCGAGACAGACGGGGTGGTTGGGCACGTTCGGCGGGACGCCCTCGATCAGCGCTCGAACGACCTGGACGAACTCGTCACGGTCGATCGGACAGCCCGGGATTTCGTGCTCGACCTCGACGATATCGCTCGCGGGCTTGGCGCGCTCGAACGACTCGAACAGGTCGTCATCGGGGTCGTCGAACCGGTCGGCGGCGTCGCCGTAGACCTCCTCGCGGACCTCGCGCTGATCCTCCCCGTTTCGCATCGCGTTGATCCCCCCGAACGAGGAACACGATCCGATCGTGACGATGCTGTCGGCGTTCTCGCGCACCTCCGTCAGACGCTCGGCGTCGTGGGGCGTCGTGATCGATCCCTCGACGAATGCAATGTCGTAGTCGTCGCTGTCGGCCGAACTCGCCTCGCGGAAACTCGCAATCTCGACGATGTCCGCCAGATCGAGCAGGCGCTCTTCGAGATTGATCACCTGCAACTGATCGCCCTCACAGCCCGTAAAGTCGAAAAACGCCACGCGCGGTCGGCCACCGTTCGATCGGTCGGTACCCGTCGACCGGCCGGTATCGTTCGATCGATCGGTGCCGTCGTCTCGATCGCTCATAGTTCGGCCTCCTCTTTGTCTCGCACCTTCGGATAGTGGAATACGGGTCCGTCCAGACAGACGTACAACTCGTTGATCTGGCAGTGGCCACAGAGTCCGCGCCCGCAGTGCATGTTCCGCTCCAGCGAGAGGAAGATTCGCTCGTCGGGAATGCCGAGCGCGTCGAGTTCCTCGAGGACGAACTGGTACATGACTGGCGGGCCACAGACCAGCGCGGTCGTCGTCGCGGGGTCCACGTCGAGGTCGGGAATGATGTCGGTGACCAGGCCCACGTCGCCGTCCCAGGTGGCCTCGTCGGGGCACTCGTCGACGGTCCGATGGAGGTCGAGTCCGGGATCATCGCGCCAGCGGTCGAGGTCGCGATCGAACAGCGTCTGGTCGGGGTGGACACAGCCGTAGACGGCGGTCAGATCGCCGAACTGCTCGCGTTCGTCGAGCGCGTAGTTGATCATCGAGCGCAGCGGTGCGAGGCCGATCCCACCCGCGACGAAGAGGAGATCGTCGCCAGCGAGTCGATCGGGATCGAACCCCGACCCGTACGGGCCGCGAATCCCGATCTGGTCACCGACCTCGAGGTCGTGCATCGCGTTCGTCACCGACCCGACCGCTCGAACGCAGAGCTCGAACGGTCCCTCCTTGGTCGGCGACGAACTGATCGAAAATGGTGCCTCGCCGACCCCGGGGAGAAACACCTGGACGAACTGGCCGGGGTCGTGACCCAGGTCCTCGCCCTCGGGCATATCGATCACGAACAGGCGGTCCTCGGCGGTAAAGTCCTCGATCCAGACGATCTGGCCGTCGACCGGCTGATACTCGTTCTGGCCGGTCTCGAAGCGCATACTAGACATGGACGCTCACCTCCTCGTGGAGCCGGTTGTACACTTCACAGGGATCGGCCACGTCGGCGACGCACTGGCTCGTACACCGGCCACAGCCGACACACGCGATGTCGCCGTAGCGTTCGTAGATGTACCACCCCTTCCGCATGAACCGGTGGCGGTGGCGCTGAGCGAGTTCCTCCCGGAAGTTCTCGCCCTGGGCGACCGTCGCGAAGTCCTCCAGCAGACAGCCGTCCCATCGGCGGGTCTCCCGTCCCCTCTCGCCGACGAGGTCCCGCTCGACCTCCATATTGAAACAGTAGCAGGTCGGACAGACCACGTTGCAGGTGCCACAGGATAGGCACTGCTCGGCGTACGATTCCCAGAAGTCGGTGTCGTCGTAACTGGCTTCGAGCAGCGTCGGCAACTCCTCGGGGGGCACCGCGAGGTCGCGCTCGAAGAGATCGTCGACCGCAGCTTCGATTTCGCGCACGCGCTGGATCTCCTCGGGCGAGGCGTTCTCGGTGGCCACGCCGTCGAGCAACTGATCGCCCTCGAAGGTCCCGATGTCGACCGCGAATCGATCGTCGAGGTCGGTCAGCATGAGGTCGTAGCCCGAATCGGTCGTCGCGGTCCCCATGCTCCCCGCGAAACACGTCTCGCTGGCCGACTGCATCGTCAGCCCGATGAGGAGCGAATTTTCGCGACGACGACGGTAGGGTTCGTCCCGGAGGGTGTCGACGAAAATCTTGTCGAGTTGCTCGATGGCGACCAGATCGTAGGGATGGACGCCGACGACGACCGTCCCGGTGGTGTCCGGATCGGCGGTCATTTCGGTCGATCCGTCTTCGTTCGCACAGTACGACAGCAACGTCTCCTGCTGGGGCATGAAGTACTTCTTCGGCGACAACATCGTACAGTCGTACCCCAGTTCGAGGTCCGCCGCGCTGTCGAGGTGGTCGTACACGTACTGTCCGTCGCGTTCGACCACACCGACCACGTCGCGTGGGTCCTCGGCGATGAGATCGTCGATCAGCGACTCGAATGTGTCTCGGTCGATCGTCTTCATGCGTATGCTGGCCCAACGGGGGGCCGATACCGGTTCTTTTGTCTCCGTCCGTAAGTCTCAAATGTTAATTCCTGCGCGCTGGGAATAGACCATTATATCCGACGGTCGATCAGGCAGAACGATCTCGACACCCGTTCGACCGGTGTGTGTCACCGCGGAACGTGTCTGGTTTCCTGACGAGTCGAGCGGGGCTGACGATCGACGTGGGCGGATAAATCTGGCGTTCGCCGATTCTTCACGGTCGAACAATGGTGTTTTCACGGTCTGGGAAGCGGCCGCCCTTCTTTACGCGATCTGATGATAGAAACGGACATGGAGGCCCTGGAGCGCGTTCAACGATCGATCCAGGATGGTGACGGTGGGCGGTACGACCGCGAAAGCGGCGTCATACCGTCCGACGCTGGCCTGGACGCGGTCTGTGACGAGGAAATCGAGACGGTGAGGGCGATTCTCGACGAGCACCCCGCACGGACCGAGAGCATCATTCCGGCGCTACAAGACGTACAGGACGAATACGGCTACATCCCCAGGTTCGCGATGGAACTCATCGCGTCGGCCTGCGACGCGACGATGGCCCGCGTCTACGGGACGGCATCGTTTTACTCGCAGTTCTATCTCGAACCCCGGGGCGAGCACACGATCAAGGTGTGTACGGGAACGGCCTGTCACGTCAAGGGGGCCGACGAGGTCTCGGAGGCGTTCTGTGACGAACTGGATGTCGACCTCGAAGAGGTCACCGACGACGGCACGTTCACGGTGAGCCACGTCCGGTGTATCGGCGCCTGTAGCCTCGCGCCAGCGGTCATGGTCGGCGAGGAGGTCTACGGCGATGTCGACACCGATGGCGTCCAGTCAATCATCGAGGAGTACCGATGAGCCGCACTGCGAATCCCACGACCGACGGCGTCGAACGCATCACCTCGCGAACGGACCTCGACGCGCTCCGGCGGGAGGGCGAACAGTCGCTGTACCCCGACGATCCCAAGATCATGGTCGGGATGTCCTCGTGTGGCCGGGCCGCCGGCGCGGACGAGGTGTACGTCACGCTGCTCGAAGCCGCCGACGAGTCCGTCCGCGTCGGCAAGACCGGGTGTCTGGGCTACTGTGACGCCGAACCGCTGGTCGAGATCATCCTGCCGAACGGCGCGAGCGCGATCTATCAAAACGTCGAACCGGGCGACGCCCGGACGCTCGTCGCCGCCGCGCGCGAGGGCCACTTCCCCGAGACGAAACTGCTGGCCGGTCGGGATCACGACGACTCCTGCCACCACGAGGATCAGCCACACCTCGACGAGGTCGACTTCTATGCCGATCAGGATCGCGTGGTGATGGGAAATTCGGGGTTGATCGACCCCACCTCGCTGAGCGAGTACGTCGCTCGCGACGGCTTTTATGCGCTGTGGGAGACGCTGATGCAGTTCGATCCCGACCGCCTGATCGAGGAGATCAAGCGCTCGAAACTCCGCGGTCGCGGTGGCGGTGGGTTCCCGACCGGCCAGAAGTGGGAGTTTCTCGCCGGGGCCGACCGCGAACCGAAGTATCTGATCTGCAACGCCGACGAGGGCGACCCTGGGGCGTACATGGATCGCACGCTGCTGGAGAGCGATCCCTACGCCGTGATCGAGGGGATGATCATCGGTGGGTTCGCGATGGGCGCCGAGAAGGGCTATCTCTACGTGCGCGCGGAGTACCCGCTCGCGATCGAACGCCTCCAGGACGCCATCGAGACCTGCCGCGAGGTCGGCCTTCTGGGCGACGACCTCTTCGGCGAGGGCCTTCGCTTCGATCTGGAGATCAAGAAAGGCGCGGGAGCCTTCGTCTGTGGCGAGGAGACCGCGCTGATGGCCTCGATCGAGTCCGAGCGCGGGATGCCCCGTCCACGGCCACCCTTCCCCCCGCAGTCGGGCCTGTGGGACCAACCCACCTCGATCAACAACGTCGAGACGTGGGCGAACGTCCCGCCGATCGTCCGGAACGGCGCCCAGTGGTTCGCCGAGATGGGGACCGAAGAGAGCGGCGGGACGAAGGTGTTCTCGGTCACCGGTGACGTGGAGAACACCGGTCTCGTCGAGGTCCCGCTGGGGACGCCCCTGGAAGACGTGGTCTTCGAGGTCGGCGGCGGGACCACCGGCGGCGAGTTCAAGGCCGTCCAGACCGGCGGGCCCTCCGGTGGTGTAATCTGCCGCGAGGACGCCGACACGCCGATCGACTACGAGACGCTGGTCGAACTGGGTTCGATGATGGGCTCTGGCGGGATGATCGTCATGGACGAATCGACCTGCATGGTCGATCAGGCCCGCTTTTTCCTGGATTTCTGTGTCGACGAGTCCTGTGGGAAGTGCCCGCCCTGTCGGTACGGCACCAAACAGTCCCTGGAGATGCTCGAGGCGATCACCAACGGTGAGGCCGACGAGGACACGATCGACGAACTCGCCGACCTGGGCGAGACGATGCAGGAGACCTCGCTGTGCGGACTGGGTCAGACCGCCGCGAATCCCGTCTTGAGCACGCTCGAATACTTCGAAGAGGAGTACCTCGCCCACGTCGAGGACGGCGAGTGTCCCGCTGGCGATTGCGAACTCGGCGGCGGGGCCCACGCGAAGACCTACAAGATCCTCCAGGAGGACTGTATCGGCTGCCACCAGTGTGCGAAGGCCTGTCCGGTCGATGCGATCAGTGGCGAACCCCAGGAGACCCACGTAATCGACCCCGAGGCCTGTATCGGCTGTGGACAGTGTGCCGACGCGTGTCCGCTGGATATCATCGAGGTACGGACGTGATACCATGAGCAAAGCGACAGAGAGCGAGGCGCCGACGACGGTCAGCCTCACGATCGACGGCACGGAGGTACAGGCACGACCCGATCAGACCATCCTGGAGGCCGCCCGCGAAGCGGGCATCGAGGTGCCGACGCTGTGTGCCTACGAGGGGCTCACGAACGTCGGTGGCTGTCGGATGTGCCTGGTCGAGATCGACGGCGAGCGCACCGAGACGGCCTGTACCACCTCCGTCCAGGACGGCATCGAGGTCGCGGTCCACACCGACGAACTGTGGGACCACCGCCGGAGTCTACTCGAACTCATCTTCGCCGAGGAGAACCACTACTGCATGTACTGCGAGATGGAGGGCGACTGCGAACTCGAGGATCTGTTCACCGAGGCCGGTCTCGACGAGTGTCACCTCCCGCTGGAGTACATGGACTACGACCCGGACACCAGCCACGAGCACTTCACGCTCGATCTGGACCGGTGTATTTCGTGTGGCCGGTGTATTCGGACCTGCGAGGAGGTCGTCGGCAACGCGACGCTCTCCTTTGGCGATCGCGGCCGCGAGGCCGAAATCGTCGCCGACGACGGCGTCCCGCTCGGGGAGTCGTCGTGTGTCTCGTGTGGCTCCTGTGTCCAGGCCTGTCCGACCGGTGCGCTGTACGGCAATCAGTCGGCCTATCGCGGTCGCGAGCGCGATTGTGAGGTCACCGAGACGACCTGTCCCGAATGTTCGGTCGGCTGTACGCTGGAGGTGTACACCAATTCGGGCCGGATCGTGAAGATCGAGGGCGAGGAGGATGGGCCCGACGGGGGCCAACTCTGCGAGAAGGGCCGGTTCGAGTTGCTCGGCGACGGCCGTCCGCGCGTGGAGTCGGCCCGCGTCGACGGGTCGACCGAATCGGTCACCGAGGCCCGCCAGCGCGTCCGCGAGATCCTCGCCGATGCCGACGCGATCAACGCCGTCGCCTCCGATCGACTCCCGCTGGAGACACTCCAGGGCTTTGGGGCCGCCCTCGACGACTATCCGGCCGCCGTGACGGTGCCCGGCCGCGAGCGGGTGACAACCGAAGACCGCGTGGTCGAGGCCGTCACCGACGAGTTCGAGATCGAACGCGGCGATCTGTATGCGACGACGCTGGCCGAACTCGAAGATCGCGAGTCGATCGTGGTGTATGACACCTCGATCGTCGACTCGCACCCGGTCGTGGCGAGTTACGTCCGCCGGGCCGCTCGCGATGGGGCCGATCTCGTCACCGTCGAGGACGACGACGATCGCCTCTCGCGCTTTGCCGACGCCACGATCGATCGGTCTGCTCCGCTCGCGGACGTGACCGACGACGCTGCCGAGGCTCTTTCGGCGGGCACGTCTGCGATCGACAACGACGCCATCACCGCGGCCGAGACCATCGCGGGGGCGCTCGATGGAGACAGCGCGATCGTCGTCGGGCCCGAGATTCGCGACGCGACGACGCTCGGGAACGTCTTTGGGATTGCTGCGATGTCGGGGGCAGAGGTCCTCAGCCTCAACGACGCCGCCAATCAGGTGTTCGGTCGGCTGGAGACCGCCGCGCCCCACGACGACCCCGACGTGGCCTATCTGTTCGTCGCCGACGACCGCGAGCGTGATCTCCGGGCGATGATCGATCACGCACTGGCCGCCGAGACCGTGATCGTCCAGGCCACCCGCGAGTCGCCGCTGACGAAACTCGCCGACGTGGTCCTGCCCGCACTGGACTGGTACGAACGCGGCGGAACCTTCGTCGACGCGGCGGGCCGCCGCCGGACGCTCGATCCCGTCCTGCGGCCGCGCGGTGCGATCGACGACGACCTCGTCGCCGATCTGGAGGTGGAGGCATGAGCGCCGAGAGCGATATCGATCCCGAGAGTCCTGAGACCGGCGAGGCCGATTCCGAGGCTCACGCGGACGCCGACGCGGTCGAGGGTACCGCCGAGAGTCCCGAGACCGACGCCCAAGCCGAGACCGATGCACCCGATGGCGATGGCGATCGAACGACCGTCGCGACGGTCTGTCTGGGTGGCTGTTCGGGCTGTCACATGGAGTTTCTCAACGTCGATCACGGCCTGGTCGATTTGCTCGACGATGTGGAGTTCGTCGCCAGCCACATGATCGTCGACGAGAAGTCCGTCCCCAAGGCGGACGTTGGTATCGCCGAGGGCGTCGTCACGAACGAGGAGAACGTCGAGGTTGCCCAGGAGTTGCGCGAGCACTGCGACACCGTCGTCGCGTGGGGCGACTGCGCCGCGCTCCGGGGCATCATGTCGTTACGCAACGATCAGGACCCCGACGCGATGCTCGAAGCGACCTTCGAGGACAAGGCCGACGACCACAGCGCGGTGCCGACCGGAGAGGGCGAGGCGGTCCCCCGTCTGCTTCAGGACGCCCGCCCGCTCGACGAGTTCATCGAGGTGGACGTGTTCGTCCCCGGGTGTCCGCCCGACGCCGAGGTGATGGAATCGAGTCTGGCCGCGCTGGCTCGCGGCGAAACGCCAGAGATCGCGGGTGAGGCACTGCAGTACGACTAATCATGAGCGAAACAGAAGTCATCGATCCAGTCACGCGCGTCGAGGGGCACGGCAAGATCACCATCGAACTCGACGACGAGGGGTCGGTCGAGGATGCGAAGTTCCACGTCACCGAGTTCCGCGGATTCGAGGAGTTCGTCGAGGGCCGTCCGGTCTGGGAAATGCCCGAGATCACCGCCCGCATCTGTGGCATCTGCCCGGTGAGCCATCAGCTCGCCGCGGCGAAAGCCGCCGATCAGATCGCGGGTGTCGAGTTGCCCGAGGGCGCGGTTCGCCTGCGCGAACTCCTTCACATGGGCCAGGTGCTACAGTCACACGCCCTGAGTTTCTTCTACCTGTCCAGTCCGGATCTGGTGCTCGGTCACGACGCCGACCCCGCGAAGCGCAACATCGAGGGCGTCCTCGACGAACACCCCGATCTGGCCGAGCGCGGGATCGAACTCCGGAGTTTCGGCCAGGATGTCATCGCCGCTCTCGGGGAGAAGAAAGTCCACCCCGACTTCGCCGTCATGGGTGGGGTGTCGAACACGCTCGATCCCTCGGATGGCCAGTCGTTGCGCACACGCTCGGAGCCGCTGACTGGCTATCTCCGGGAGACGATCGACGAACTCGCGGACATTTTCGCGGACATGGACGAGCAACTCCTCGATTATGCGACCTACTCGACGGGATATATGGGCCTGGTCGACGACGGGGGGCTCGAACACTACGACGGCGACGTTCGCCTGGTCGACGAGGACGGTTCGATCCTCGAAGAGGTCGACGATTCGGCCTACGACGACATCATCGCCGAGCGCTCCAAGGAGTGGAGCTATCTCAAGTTCCCCTACTACCGGAAGGCCGGCTTCGATGGCGGCCAGTACCGTGTCGGACCGCTCGCCCGTCTGAACGCCGTGGACTCGGTGGGGACGCCCGAAGCCAGCGAGGAGTACGAGCGCTTCATGGCGGCCGCCGACGGGCCAGTGCACGAGCGCTCGACGTATTACCACTGGGCGCGCCTGATCGAGATGCTGTACTGTGTCGAGCGGATCCAGGAACTGCTCGATGGGGCGGCCGTCTACGACGGCGTGCCGAACGTCGCTGCGAGCCCCGAGAACTCGCGTGGCGTCGGTGTCATCGAGGCTCCGCGCGGGACGCTCATCCACGAGTACGGGGTCGACGACGGCGGGGCGGTCACGAACGCGAACTTCATCGTCGCGACGACCCACAACAATGGCGCGATGAACCGCGGCGTGCAGTCGGCCGCCGAATCGTTCATCGACGGGCCCGAGATCCCCGAATCGACGCTCAACACCATGGAGAGCGTCATCCGGTGTTACGATCCCTGTCTGTCGTGTTCGACACACGCCATCGGCGAGATGCCCCTCGAAGTCACGCTCGAACGCGACGGCGAGGTCCTCGACCACGTCGAGCGGTGATTGCCCCTCCTCCACCACTACCATGACACTGATCGTCGGCATCGGCAACGAGATCAAACGCGACGACGTGGTCGGCCTCGAGGTCACCGACCGCATCGCCACCGAGTACGATTTCGACGCGGAGATCCGGACGATGACCTCGGGCCGACTGATGCTCATCGACGAGTTGAGCGGGCACGATCGGGCCATCCTGATCGACGCGGTTGCGACCGACGACGGGACGCCCGGCGAGTGGTACCGGTTCGACCCCGCGACGGTCGAACCCGCGAGTGGCGGCCTCGCGACCCACAACGTCGGTCTGGAGACGCTGACGACGCTGGGCGAGGCGATGGGCGAGTCGATGCCCGAGGTGACGATCTACGCCATCGAGGTCGCCGACCCCTTCACCTACGCCGAGGGGATGACCGATCGGGTCGCCGACGCCGTCGAGGATCTGGCCTGTGAGATCGGCGACGCGATCAGCGAGGAACTCGCTCAATCGTCGGCGGGGTAGTGGTCGTTCTCGGTGGGCCTGTTGTCCGGTGGTTCCGGCTGAAAAGCCTCCGAGAGTGGCTTTGATCCGTCTGGTATTCCACTATGGGTTGCCATTTTTGGCCTCTACCACGTGGCGTTCACCAACAGGCGTTTTGTGGACAGTCTCCCGCGCTCGCCCATCTCCCGCGAACGCGAAGACTCCAGTCGATACACCGAGGTCGTCACGATCGATAGCGTGATCGGTGTTTTGGAGACGGTCGGGGGCCGGTCGTCACCCCCGGGGATGTTGCCGACAGATCGGATACCTCCGAGAACGTCGGTGAAGTTCTTTTCGGCGCGGAATCGGCATGAGCGGTGCAGGCCCGACCCCTGTCTTCGCCGACACTGGGCGTTCTATCCGTCACAGCCCCGAAAAACGGTCGGTAGTCCAGACAAATCGGCCACCGATAGTGACGACCTGACGGTCGTCGTCGTGATAGCGACCGGAATCGGTCATGATGGATCGGCATTGCTATCCCCAGACCCCCACAATTCGATCCTGTGACCGAGTACAGGGTCTATCTCAATCGGCTGCAGACGCCAGCGTGGGACCGGACCTTCGAGAAGAAAATTCGGCAGATCCTCAAGCACGAGGGGCGGTTGATCGTCCGTTTATCCACGGGGAGTCCGAAGAACGTGGTCGCGCTGGATCCCGCGACCGGCGACACGGAGTGGACCGTCTCAGAGAGTTCCAGACCGACGATGGACAACCCGGGGTACGGGTGGTGTACAATCCTCGGCGACACACTTTGGGCCGCGACAGCGAGGGCCACGTCCCGATACCGAGTCGATCTCGACGATGGCCGCGTCAAGGATGGTATCTCCGGCTATACCGTCCCGGCGGCCACAGGGAGTCTCGAGACAGAGAGCCGCGTCCATGAGGTCCGCTCTGCCGGCGAGGTAGCGATCGCCCTCGTCGGCGGCAGCGATGGCAAGCGATTGCTCGGCGTTACACCTGACGGTCGGCAAGCCTGGGAAAACAGGAGCCCAAACGGTGGCTTCTTGAGGCTTCGGTCCGCGCCCGATGGCGTGACAGCGCTGACGGACCAGCAGGAAATCTGGCACGCTGTCGATCCAGAGACCGGTGAGCTACGCCCGGCCCGCCCACAACTGGCCGGAAACGAAATCGCATTACCGACCGGCCGTCGGATCGATCGATTCGATACCGTCGAGCGCCTCGATCGCCACGCCGAGACGGTCGTGAAACTCAAGGAACGCCCATCACGCGCCCCCTATCATTTCATCGATCACAACACGGACGCGACCCTCGTCTGGGTGGACGGTCCGGATGGTCAACGCCTCGTCTGCCTGGACCGGGATGGATCAACGCGGTGGGCACGGTCAATTCGGACCGGCGAAGATCACTTCGTCACGTTTCGATCGATTGGTGACCGGCCAACGCTTCGAACGGACGAGGGCCGATGGTTCGATCTGGACCTTGAAACTGGTGACGTGTCGCTGGCCTGCGGGTCACGTGGTCTCCCATTGCCTGGGGAGGTGCGATCAGTCCCGCTCGGCGTGCGAACGGCGTTTCAGATCGATGATATCGTGCTCGTGAGGTTCGACGTGGGACCGGACCAATCGGTCCCAGTCACCGACCTCGATGCGTTCGAACCGGTCCAGCCGTCTCTCGAACAGGCTCCGCCGTTCGGTGAGATCACCGACGAGCGTCCGGTGATCGGTGTCGGTCTTGACGGGACGATCCGATCGCATCTGGAAGGCCTCGGGATTCCGTTTCATGGATTCAAGGGCGTGCCCGGTGTGAGCGGTTGGGTGTACGACGACTACATGACCTGGAATCCGTACACTGGCGAGTGTACCAAAACCGGCTGGCGGCGATGAAAGCACCTTCGGCCCGGTTGTCGGCGTGAGGAGGGGGCGTAACTGGAATGATCCGTACCACGGTCGGTCGACGGATCGGAGAACTCCCGTCGTGCGGGGGGTTTCAGCGGCACTCGCCGGGGCGCGATGGCGGCGCTCGGTCCAGCTCTCGGCGCTCGCCCAGCACGTACTGGCCGTCCTCGCGCACGAGCACGCCCCCGAAGACCGACCGATCGTCGAACGCCGGATGTTCGACGACGATCCACGTCGGGATCTCGGTGGTGGTGACCGCGACGGAGACGGTCTGGGTCCCCTGGGCGAACGTTCCGAGACCGGTCGCGGTGATCGGCGACCACCGCTCGTCGTACAGGCGGAGGACCACGTGCTCGTCGTACAGGCGGAGGACCACGTCCTCGAAGGTCGCGTTCGTGGCGAGGGTGGCGTGGACGCTGCCATCGTAGTAAAATCCCGAGTCGTTGACGGTCGGGTAGTCGCCCGCGAGCCGCGCAATCTGAACGTCGTTCGGTGGTCCCGACGAGGCCGGCGACCCGCTCTCTGTCGTCGGGGGCGATTCCGACGACGGCGCGTCGCCGACCAACGTCGAACAGCCGCTGGCCAGCATCAGGATGGCCACGGCGACACCGATCGTCGCTCGCGTGCGGTCCATGTCGATCACGTCGTGCCTCCGCGATCAACAATTCTCCGATGCCGAAGGGGGGGGGGGGGGG
>JBDGTN010000112.1:14131-15443 GCA_042216835.1 Halococcoides sp. | reverse complement strand
GTACCACCGTCGAGCGACTCACTGGGTCCGGTACCACCGTCGAGCGACACACTGGGTCCGGTACTACCGTCGATTCTGTCTGAGTGCGCTCGAGACACGCCGAGTCCGACGCGCTCTTCGAGGTCGCAAGGATCCACCGATCGAAAGGTCTCCGGTGGATAGTGACAATCGGTGTCCGCTGTACCGATGACCCACCGAGTCCAGGAGACGAGAACACCCCACAACCACCGGAATGGAGTCCGATCGTGTCCCCAGGGACCACGACAGATCGTGTCCGCAATTCGGTCCGTTGTGCGCTGCTACCCCATAATTTCTTTGATTTTTTATCAAATTATTTTTCACAGCGGCCGCTCTAAATAACGTCCGGGTTCAGGAGTCCACGGCACACAATGACGCACGACGATCCAAAGACACCGACGGCGGGGGAATCGAACGGACCAACGGGACGCTCGCGGCGCCAGTTTCTCAAAGCCGGGGTCGCAGCCGGAATCGGGGGCGCGTTGGTCGGGGCGAATTCGATAGCCTCGGCCGCTCAACCACAGGAACTGTGCAACGAGTCGGGGAGCGTCGATCCCGGCGAATACTTCAAAATCCTGCAGAACCGCTGGTCGATGCCGAACTCCGAGCAGTGCATCTGGGTGAACGAGGACGGCAGTTACGGCTGGAACTTCACGGCGGGCAGCGGGAATGGCGGCGAAAACGACATCAATTATCCCGAAGTGTTCGCCGGTCGTCGACCCTGGGGCTCGGACACCGGCATTCCCGAGTTCGAGTTGCCCATCGAGCAGGTGGATCAACTCGAAATCGAGTTCGACGCCAGCGTCAATATCTCGGGTGGGCAGTGGGATTTCGCCGAGGAGTTCTGGTTGCTCGACGGGGCCCCCGGCGAAAGTCCCTCGATCACTCACGAGATCATGGTCGTTCTGGACTGGGGCGGCGGCCACGGCCACAACCAGATGCAAGACCGCGGCGCCTGGACCGACAAGTTCGGCAACACTGTCGACCACTGGGCCCACTACTCGATCGGATGGAATTTCAACATCTTCCGCATCCAGGGCGGCATGCAATCCGGGGCCGTCGATCTGAAAGAGGTCGTCGACTACATTCTGGACAACGTCGCCAATACCGCGGGCAAGAACATTACCGGGATCGAACTCGGCAACGAGTACTGGCCGCATGCGACCGGGGAAACGACGATATCCGAATTCGACGTGTCGGTCAACGGGTCGACGTACACCAGCGGCGTGGATAGCGAACCGACGACCACGACGACCACGACGACATCGACGACGACCACGACGACATCGACGAC
>JBDGTN010000112.1:0-14031 GCA_042216835.1 Halococcoides sp. | reverse complement strand
ACGACGACCACGACGACATCGACGACGACCACGACGACATCGACGACAACGACCACTGCTGATCGACCGAACTGGCCGACCGATCCGCCGGCAAGCGATATCGACGGCGACGGCCTCTACGGAGACCTCAACGGCAATGGCAAGATCGGATTCCCCGACGTGAACAAGCTCTTCCAGAACTCCGACACGTCGAAGGTCAGGAACAACGCCCAGTATTACGACTTCGAGTCGGGCGACGGCATCAACCTCCAGGACGTGATGGCCCTGTTCCGGAAGGTCTGACCAGCCACCCACGGCCCTCGCCGCCCGACTAAACTATTCGGCTCTCCCTCGAAGAGTGGTCTTGCCGGGTATTTCGATTAATTTTTGAAGGTGGATGTCGTATGATAAACCCGTAGCGAGCCACTACGGCGATCGATTTATGACAGACGACACAAACGGGAGTTCGATCGACGGGGGACAGCACAAGCGAGTGAAATCACGCACACGACGGCAATTTCTCAAGGCCGGTCTCGCGACGGGGGCCGGGGCAGTCGCACTCGGCAGTGCGTCACTCGCCTCGGGGGCGACCAAGGCTAAAGAGATCTGTGACGGGCAGACGACCTACGAAGAAATTCACGCCAGCAATAACGTCGCGCTGATCGATAACCAGTGGGGCGACAAGAATTGCCCGCAGTGTATCTGGCTGAACGAAGACGGCAGTTTCGGCTGGGATTTCCAGGGCCAGGGTGGCTCTATCAACTACCCCCAACTGTATACCGGGACGCGACCCTGGGGCAAAAATACGAATTCGCCACCCTTCCCGACGGCCCGCCGGAACATCGATCAACTCGTCATGGAAGTCGATGCCGACATCAACATTTCGGGTGGCGAGTGGAACCTCGCCGAAGAGTGGTGGCTGCTGGACGGTCAGCCGACGCCCGATTCGCCGAACATGAAATGGGAGGTCATGCTCGTCCTCAAGGCCAACCCGGCCCACCGAGAGGCCTGGTCCGGGAACAAACCCTGGGAGACGGTCGGGACCGACCAGTTCGGAAATACGATCAAATTCTGGGCCAACAACAACGGCGGAACCAACGCTCCCCAGATCATCTACTGGGTCGAGGGCGGCATGACCCAAAGCAAGGTCGATCTGACGCTGATCATGGACGACATGGATCAGCGATTCAGCCCACGAAATGACCTGACGTTCACCGGTGTCGAACTCGGAACCGAGTACAGCGGCTACGCGAGCGGGTCGGTCACCTTCAATCACTTCGGTCTGACCGTCAACGGCAACAGCTATTCTGCCGGGAGCGGCGAGAGCATTACGACCACGACGACCACGACCGAGACCCCGACCGACACCCCGACCGACACCGAGACTCCGACCGAGACGACGACCGACGATCCGTCTCGAACGGAGATCCGCCTCGAACCGGCTGCCTCATCGGTCACGCCCGGCGCATCCACCAGCGTCGACATTGTCCTCGGGCAAGTGCCCGACGGCGGCCTCTCGGGGTACGAACTCACGCTCTCGATCGACAATCCCAACGCGCTGACCGTCGCGAATCCGACACGCGGGTCGCCAGTGAGTTTCCCCTCGGCATTCAGTAGCGTCAATAGTTACACCCGATCGTCGGACGGGTCGTCGATCATGGTCAAGGCCAGCGACGGCAACGACCAGATCTCGCCGTGGGACACCGACGTGGTCCTGGCTACCGTCGACCTCGCGGCCCAGGACCCCGGCGCGGCGACCCTCTCGGTCTCGTCGATTGCGGAACTCCAGACCAACACCGGCGTGACCATCCCGGCCGACACCCCTGCGAGTTCGATCACGGTCGAGTCTGGTGGCCCCTCCTGGCCGCACAATCCCGCGCCGACCGACCCCAACGGCGACGGCCTGTACGAGGACCTCAACGGCAACGGCGACATCGGGTTCCCCGACGTGAACATGCTCTTCCAGAACTCCGATACCGCCAGCGTCCAGAATAACGCCAAGTTCTACGACTTCGAGTCCAGTGGCACGATCAACCTCCAGGACGTGATGGCACTGTTCCAGATGGTCTGACGAGCGCGATACGCCGGACGAAACGCCAGATCGGAGTCGGCCGATCCACGAATTTTGCAGACCGATTCATACTGCCGGACACAAGAAATTGAACACGCTCGTTGTCTGCTCGGGTGAGTACCGTCGTGAATCGCAAAAACACCCACTTGATTGCTCACGGACTTGTGTCCGACAGTATCAGGAGCGGTGGGGTATCAGCAGTCGGTTCGCCCCAGAGAGTGTTCGAACCGATCGCCATGCAGATCGCCGCTCCGATCAGTCGAGACTCCGATCAGTCGAGACTCCGACCGGTCCGGTCGAAATCCGGATTTGGAACGAACCGATCCATACCGGAACGGCACGTCGATTCCGACCCGTCTCGAACCGTCGATTCCGACCCCTCCGGGAGCGTCAGGTTCGACCCGGGCCGGATCGAGACTGGATACCGACCGGGTTACAGTGGAAGCGCGGCGGTCGCGGCGTTGAGGTGGGGAGCAAGGACGCCGACACCGCCGACGAGTATGCCGACGGTCATCACCGCGGCGATCACGATGGCGAGATAGAGCGCGACCGGCGTCGCCTCGGGTGCCGGCCCGGTGTCGGCCTCGAACCACATCGCCCGGAGGACCCGCGCGTAGTAGTACACCGAGAGCGCGCTCGTGGCCAGTCCGATCGCCGCCAGCCACCACAGCCCCGCGTCGATCGCGCCCGCAAAGAGCAGGTACTTCGAGAGGAAGCCCCCGCCGACCGGGAGGCCGGCAAGGCTGAGCAGGAAGATGCTCATCGCGACCGCGGCGATCGGTGCCCGCTCACCGAGACCGGCAAAGGCCTCGAAATCGCGCCCCCGGCCCTGGCTCTCGACGAGCGCGACGACGAGGAACGCGCCCGTATTCATCGCGCCGTAGACCGCCAGATGCAGGAGTCCGCCGCCGAGCGCGAGCGAACTCGCGCCGAGCGAGGCCAGCGCGACGAGAACGTAGCCCGCGTGCCCGATCGACGAATACGCGAGCATACGCTTGACCGACGACTGGGTTGCCGCAGCGAGATTGCCAACGAGCATCGTCGCGACTGCCAGGACGGCAAAGAGCATCGACACGTCGACGACGCCCGCAACCGCCTCGACCGGGAGTGCGGTCGTGAACACGCGGATGGCAAGGACGAAACCGGCGGCTTTCGACGCCGAGGAGAGCAATGCCGCGATCGGCGTCGGCGCGCCATCGTAGGCATCGGGCGCCCAGAAGTGCAGCGGGACGCTCGCGGTCTTGAACGCCAGCCCCGCGATCACGAGGACGATCCCGACGCCGAGCAGGCCCGGCGGGGCCGATCCGATCGCGGCGGCGACGCCCGCGAAGGTGAGCGTGCCGGTCGCCCCGTAGAGCAGCGTCACGCCGTAGATCAACAGTGCAGAGGCGAGCGCGCCGACGAGGAAGTACTTCGTCCCGGCCTCGACCGATCGGTCCTCGGATTTATCGAACGCCACCAGGACGTACGAGGGCAAACTCGACAGTTCGAGCGCGATGACGAGCACGACGAAACTCCGCGCGGCGGCCATCAGCGCCATGCCCGCGGTCGCGAGCACGATCAACGAGAGGTACTCCGCCGTCCCCGACCGTCCGGCCCGCGAATCGACGCTCGCGAGGGCGACGAGTGCCGCGACGCCGGTGACGATCACCCAGAGCACGAGCGTCAACTCGTCGACGACGAGGTGACCGTCGAACAGCAGTGTGTGCCCGCCACGCCAGAGTCGTGCGGCCGCCAGAAGGGCCGCTCCGGATGTGCCCACGAGGGTAACACCGAAGAGTACGCGCCGATCGTTCGCGTCGGGTTCGGGGTGGACGCTATCCACCACGAACAGTGCGAGCGCGGTCACGCCCAGGGCGATCACTGGCGCGAGATCAGCCCACATTACAGCCCACCTCCCAGGACGGTTGCCACGTCAGCCAGGTTCTGCAGGATGGGCGCGCTCGCGCGCTGGATCGTCGGCCAGAACAGATCGGGGGCGACCCCGAGCGCGACGATCGCCGCGAGGACGAGTCCGATCGGGACGAGTTCCCGAGCGCTGGCGCGCTCGACCGGGTAGTCCGAGGCGGCCGGGCCGAAGAGCGTGCGCTGCATCGCCCACAGGAGATAGCCCGCGACGACGACGATCCCGAACATCGCCACTGCCGTGACCAGTTCGGCGGCGGGCACGACCGCCGACTGCATCCCGCCGACGAACACGAACAACTCGGCGGCAAAGCCGCTCATCAGCGGCAGGCCCATGTACGCGAACGCCGCGGCGACGAAGGCCGCCGCCGTGAGCGGCATGCCGTCGGCCAACCCCGACAGCGTCTCCACGTCGCGGGTATGGGTATGGTGGTAGATCACGCCGACGATCATGAAGAGGACCCCCGAGATCAACCCGTGGCTGACCATCTGGAAGGTCGCCCCACCGAGACCGTACAGCGAGAGCGCCACCAGACCGAGCAGGACGTACCCCATCGACGAGATCGACGAGTACGCCACGATGCGTTTGAGATCGTCCTGGGCGAGTGCGAGCAACGCGCCGTAGATGACGCTCACGACCGCGAGGATCGCGATCGGAACGGCGAGTCGAGCCATCGTTTCGGGCATCATCGTCACGTTGAATCGAAGAAGTGCGTAGGTCCCCATCTTCAAGAGCACACCCGCCAGCAACACCGACGCGGGCGTCGGCGCTTCGACGTGGGCGTCGGGCAACCACGTGTGGACCGGCACGAGTGGGACCTTCACGGCGAAACCCGCGAACGTCGCGATGAAGGCGAGCATCGTCAGTGTCTGGGCCGAGAGCCCGGCGTAGCCTTCGAGGGCACCGCTGCGGAGGCCCTGTGCGAGTTCGGGCAACCCGAACGTTGACCCCGGCAGGCCGACGAACAGCGCGACGACGCCGATGAAAGCAACGAGGCTCGCGACGTTGGTGTAGATCAGGAACTTGATCGCGGCATAGCGGCGATTTTCGCCGCCCCAGACACCGATGAGGACGTACATCGGGACGAGCACGGCCTCCCAGAAGACGAACCAGACGACGAAGTCCATCGCGACGAACACGCCGATCAGCGCGGCTTCGAGGACGAGCACCAGTCCGTAGAACTGGGACTCTCGTTCGTCGATGGTCGACCAGGCGCTCGCGATCGCCGCCGTCGTGAGCGCGGTCGCGAGGACGACCAGCGGCATCGAGATGCCGTCGAGACCGACATGCCAGTCGACGGCGTACCCGCCGAGTTCGAACCACGTCACGTCGGTCTCGAACGCCAGCCGACCGCCGAGCAGGGCATTGCCCGTCCCGTCGAAGGTTCGCCAGGCGTACAGCGACCCGCCCAGCGGGAGCAGACTGATCGCGGCGGCGAGTCGGCCCGCATACCGGTCGGGGGCGACGAAGACCGCCAGTCCGCCGATCAGGGCGATCCCGATCAGGGCTTCGAGGATCACGGCAGCCACCCCCCGAGCAGGCCGACGGCGATGATGAGGAGGGCGACCGCCACCGTGATCACCGTCAGGTAATGCGTGACGACGCCCGACTGAATGCGTTTCGCGCGCTCGGCGACGGCCAGCGTCGCGGTGCTCGTCCCGTCGACCGACCCGTCGACCGCCGACCGATCGAACCGATCGAGCACCCCGGCCGTGGGGGCGACCAGTCCGCGTGCCAGCCAGACCTGATACTCGTCCTGGTAGTAGTTGTGAGCGAGCAGGCGTTTGAGTGGCCCCAGTCGGTCGGTGTGCTCGGCGGGCGTCCCGTAGAGCCACCACGCGCTTCCGGCTCCGACGAGCGCCAGCGCGAGTGACACGGCCGCCGGACCGATCGCCGACAGGTGGGCGGCGCTATAGCCCGCCGCACCGAGCAACTCGCCGTAGTGGTGAGCGTCGGTGTGCAGGCCCGCCGCCAGTCCCGCGTCGAGCCAATCGTGGAGGAGGGTTACGTGAACGCCGACCGCTTCGAGCGGTTTCATGTTGATCCAGCCGACCGCGAGCGCACCGATGCCGAGAATCGCCATCGGGACGCGCATCGACCAGCCCACCGTCTGGGGGTCACGCGCGTGCTCGGAGCGGGCCTCGCCGTGGAAGGTCAACCGAACCATCCTGAACGTGTAGAAGCCGGTCACGGGCACCGCGAGCAGGCCCAGCACGTACGCGATCAGGAGAACTGGATCCGAGAGTCCGTGGACGAGCGCCTCGTACAGCACCTCGTCTTTCGACCAGAAGCCCGCGAAGGGGACGATGCCTGCGAGCGCGAGCGATCCCGCGAGGAAGGTGGCGTACGTCCAGGGCAGTTTCTCGCGCAGGCCACCGAGTTCCCACATGTTCTCCTCGTGGTGGGTCGCGACGATCACTGCGCCAGCGCCCAGAAAGAGCAGCGCCTTGAACACGGCATGGGTCGTCAGGTGGAACACGCCGGCGACGTAGCCGCCAGCCCCGAGCGCGAGCATCATATAGCCGTACTGGCTGATCGTGGAATAGGCGAGCACCTGCTTGAGTTCCTGTTTGACGACGCCCATCGACGCGGCGAACAGCGCGGTGACGCCCCCGACGAGCGCGACGACGGCGAGCGCCGTCGGCGAGAGGGCATAGAAGCCGTACAGCCGCGCGATCAGGTAGACACCGGCGGCAACCATCGTCGCGGCGTGGATCAGCGCCGAGACCGGCGTCGGGCCCTCCATCGCATCCGGCAGCCAGGTGTGGAGCGGGAACTGGGCGGACTTTCCGATCGCACCGCCGAGGATCAACACGGCGACGACGGTCACCCAGGTCTGGGGACCGAGCCCGACGGTCTCGACGGCGTGCTCGCCGGCGATGGCCGCCGCTGCAACACCCGGGAGACTCTCGGTCACGACCGTCCCGTCCTCGACGATCGGAGCGAACAGTCCAGTCCCGAAGGTCGCGATCACGCCCACGACGCCGACGAGGAAGAAGTAATCGCCGAACCGCGTCACGAGGAAGGCCTTTTTCGCGGCGCTCGCGGGCCCCGGTTCGCGGAACCAGAAGCCGATCAGCAGGTACGAACAGAGGCCGACGAGTTCGAAGAAGACAAAGGCCATCAGCAGCGAATTCGCATAGACAAAGGCGAGCATGCTGAACGCGAACAGCGACAGTTCGGCGTAGTATCGCGGGAGGCCGGTCTCGCCCTCGTCGTTCATATACCCGAGCGAGAAGACCAGCACGAGCGTCGCGATCAGCGCGACGATCACGCCGACCAGCGCGGACAGCGGATCGACCAGGAGGCCGAACTGGAGGGTCGGCGCACCCTCGATCCCGGTCGCGAACGTATAGAGGATCGCGTTCGCCGACTCGGGGGTGATGCCGCCGGCAACGAGCACGGCGGTCCAGACCGCGAGCGCGAGCGAGACGAGGCTCCCGACGATGGCGAGTTCCGCGCCACGACGGGGGAGGAATCGCCCGACGAGGAGGATGGCCACGAACGCCACCAGCGGGGCTGCGATCGCCCCGGCGGCATACGTCACCGACATATTAGCCCTCCAGCCCCCGCGGGACGGTCACGTCGATCGTTCCCATCGTTCGGTAGAGCACGAGCACGATGCCGATGCCGACTGCGACCTCGGCGGCCGCGAGCGCCATCACGAACAGCGCGAACGTCTGTCCCGTCAGATTGCCCCACTGGGTCGAGAACGCGACCAGGTTCAGCGCGCCCGCATTCAGCAGGAGTTCGACCGACATGAGAAATCGCAGCGCGTTCCGGCGGACGAGCACGCCGAACAGGCCGATACAGAACAGCGCCGCCGAGAGGATCAGGTAGTACTCGACGGGAACCATCAGTGCTCACCTCCCTCCCGGCGCGCGAGGTGGACGGCACCACCCAGCGCGGCGTCGAGCACGACCGCGAGGAGAATGAAGGCAACGAGAAAGCCCTCGGCCACCAGCGGTGACGCCTCGACGAGGCCGAGCAGCGCGAATCCGATTCCCTCGGTGACCGACACGTCGCCGAACCCCGCGGCCGCGCCGAGGTCGGCGGTCGCGAACACCCACGCGAGAACCGCAAACAGCGTCGCCACGCCCGCGGCGGCGCGGAGGTCGATCCCGCGGTCGAGTCGCGGGCGACTCATGGGGTCCCTCCCGCCGGTGTCATGATTCGCCTCCGACCGGCAGTTCGATCGTTCGGTCGCCATCGGTCAGCATGACAGCGAACGATATCAGGATCAACACGCCGCCGACGTACACGAGCACCTGGATCGCAGCGACCAGCGGTGCGCCCGCGAGCAGGTAGAGTACGGCCACGGCGAGCAGTGCGACCCCCAGCGACAGGGCGGCGTGCCAGAGTTCCTCCAGCACGACCACGCCGACCGCACCGCCGAGGGTGACCACGGCGAACAGCGCGAACGCGAACAGTTCTGAGCCTCCCATCCTACGCCTGCCTGTGACCGGCAGACGTTTCAAGATTGCTCTTGTGCCACCAGAACTCCCGATATCCCGATTAATCGCTTACGAAACCGGCGATCGATTCGCCCGACTGCAATACAGCACATATATGTGTCGCGGTCCGTGTTGGGCCTGTATCATGCCCGCCGCGTCCGATCCGCTGGTCCGGTGTGAGGGCCTCCGTCGGGTCTATCAGCGATCGAGCGGTCGGTTCCGCCGATCGGGCCCGACCGTGACCGCTCTCGATGGCGTCACGTGTCGGGTCTCTCGTGGAGAGGTGCTCGGCATCGTCGGCCCCAGCGGGAGCGGAAAGTCCACCCTCCTCCACCTGCTCGGGGCGCTCGACGTGCCGACCGACGGCACGGTCCGCATCGACGGCCAGGATACTGCGGCGCTATCGGCCCGCGGCCGGCGGCGCCTCCGCCAGGACGCGGTCGGGATCGTCTTCCAGCGGTTCCATCTCCTGCCCGCGCTGTCGGCCAGATCGAACGTCGCCGTCGCGCTGATCGAGACCGGCGACGCGAAATCCCAGCGCCACGCTCGCGCGGAGGCAGTACTCGAGACGGTCGGCCTCGCCGACCGGGCCGACCACGCGCCGGGCGAACTCTCCGGGGGCGAGCGCCAGCGGGTCGCGATCGCCCGAGCGCTCGCGCCCGACCCCGACCTCGTCGTCGCGGACGAACCGACGGGCGAACTCGACACCGCGACCGGCGAGCGCGTCCTCGACGCTCTGGCCGCGGTCGCCGACGACCGCGCGGTCGTCCTGGCCTCTCACGACGAACAGGCCGTCGAACGGGCCGATCGCGTGCTCGAACTGCGCGACGGGCGCGTGATCGACGATGGATAGTGCGCGGATTCGCGCGCTCGTCGGCATCGGCGTTCGCCGGGTCGCGAACCAGCCCTCATCGCGCGTGCTCGTCACGGTCGTCGGCATCGCCATCGCCGTCGCGCTGCTCGTCACCGTGGGCGGCGTCTCGCTCGGTCTCGCCAGCCAGACCGTCGTCGCGGGCGACACCGTCGATTACTGGATCGTTCCCGAGGGGTCGACCGCCCGGTCGGTCGTCGTCGGCGTCGAGGGGCCACAGCTCGGGCAGGTCCACCGCGTCGCGAGCGCGATCGCGAGCGACGACCAGGTGGCCTACGCCACGCCGATCCAGGTCGCCGTATTGCCCGTCTCCTCGGGAAATCGCACCGAGTACGCCGTCGTCCTGGGCGTGATCGGCCCGCCCCGGAACCGGAGCGTCGACGCGCTCCCGGGTGGAGCCCTCTCGCCGGGAGACCCGCTCTACGCCAATGGGAGTTACGCCGGGCCACGCACGGGCGAGGCGGTCGTCTCGGGGGCGACCGCCGATCTGCTCGACCTTCGAGCGAACGAGTCGATCCGGATCGCCGACGACCACTTCGCGGTGACGGCGATCGAGGACGAGGGGCTGGCGGGCGCACTCGCGACCGCGCCGGTCGTGGTCGTCCATCTCGCGGAACTCCAGGTCGTGACCGGGGCCGCGGATGGTGACCTCGCCGATCGCATCCTCGTGAGCGCGACCGATCGGTCCGTCCGGGAGGGAATCGCCGACCGCGACCCGCGGACGAAGGTGGTCACGACCGCGGGCCTCGGTCGTCGAAAGATGGCCGCGTCGGATCTCCCGCTGGCGCTGGCGCTCGCGGCGACGATCACGACGCTCGTCGTCGGCACGCTCTTCGTCGCGACGGTGATGGGGCTGGAGGTGAGCGACGACCGCCGACAGCTCGCCGTGCTCGCCGCGATCGGCGTTTCCGGCCGATCGCGCGCCTGGATCGTCGGCACGCAGACGATTCTCGTCGCGGCGATCGGCGGCCTCGTCGGTGTCGCCCTCGGGATCGGCTCGATCCACGTGGCCAACGCGGTGGCCGCACAGGTCGCTGGTCTCGGCCCCGTCGCTCGATTCGATCCACTGCTGATCGCCGCCGGCCTGGGCGTCGCACTCGCGATCGGCGCCCTCGCGGTCGGATACCCGCTGTGGGTGGCCCGACGAACCGATCCGCTGGAGGCGATGGGGCGATGAGGCCGTTCGCCCGCGTGCGAGCCATCGTCGGCCTCGCGATCGCGCAACTCGCCCACGATCGCACCCGGACGATCCTCGCGGTCGTCGGAATCGTGCTCGCGGTGCTCGCCACGACGATCCTCGCGAGTCTCGGCCTGGGCGTCGTCGCGACCGGCGAGGCCATGTTCGAACGCGCCGATCGCGACCTGTGGGTGACTGCCGGTGCCACGGAGATCACGCCCGGCGGGATCGGTGGCCTCGAAACACCGCTGGTCGACGCCCACGCCGTCGCCGCACAGATCGAACGCCGCCCACGGGTCCAGACGGCCGTCCCGATGAGCTTCCAGACCGTCTACGTGGGCACCACCCCCGACGATCTGACGACCGTCATCGGGGTCGGGGCCCCCGCTCGTGGCCCCTCCGTCACGATCACCCGGGGCGAGGGGTTCACGACGAAAGACCGACACTACGCCAACGGAACCTACACGGGCCCGATGAGCCGGTCGGTCGTCCTGGACAACCGCACGGCGCACCGACTCAACGTCTCGGTCGGCGATCGCATCCACGTCGGCGGGACGATCGCCGGGGCGCGCGACCGACAGTTTACCGTCGTCGGCATCTCGCCGACCTATCGCACATTCCTCGGTGGCTCGACCGCGGTCTTCCATCTGAGCGAACTCCAGACGATCACCGGGTCGGCCGCGACCGACGGCGCCTCCTTCATCACCGTCGCGCTCGAACCGGGCGCCGACCCCCGGGCAGTCGCCGCCGCCATCGAACGCGAGCACCCCCACCTGATCGTACGGACGAACAGCGAACAGCTCAAATCGATCCTCGAAGAGCAGGCGCTCGTCCTCGCGAGCGGCGTCGTCATGATCGTCCTGGCCGTCGTCGCGGGGATCGCCCTGACGACCAATCTCATGCTCGGGCACGTCGACCGCCAGCGCTACGAACTCGCGGCGCTGCAGGCACTCGGCACCTCGACGGGGACACTCGTCGGGATCGTCGCCGTCGAGGCGCTCGTGCTCGGTCTCGTGGGCGGGATCGTGGGTGTCACCCTCACACTCCCCGTCGCCGCCGGGCTCGACGGACTGGTCGCCCAGCTCGTCGGATTCGAGGGGCTGCTCGCACCCGATCGACGGGTGCTCGGCGGTGGGTTCGCGGTCGCGGTCCTGACGAGCACGATCGCCGCGATCGCCGCCGGAACGCACATTGCGCGCATCGCCCCGCTGGAAACGCTCGAACGGTGACGATCGCTCCGGGCAGCGGACCTCGCCCCGACCGTCAGGGTTTCGGCCTCGTCGCCCGAACGATCGACATGGACGGAGCAAGCGGATCGATGACGCTGGCCTTTGATCTCGAGGCGTTGCGCCAGCTAGCCGCCCCGGACGCCGTGGTCGAAGAGGCCCGGCGATGGACCGAGTACATCGGCATCGTGGCCGACGACCCGACGCCAGCGGTCACCTCGTTCGCACGCACACACCGCATCCGGCAGGATTTTTTCTCCGGCCCGAAGGATCGACCGACGAGTCTCGCGAACGTCCGCCAGCAATTCGAGACCGATCGATACGTCTATATCGGCCGGCCGGAGGACGAATCGGTCGCCAGCGAGACCGCCTGGGAGTTTCTCACCGTCGAGGAGGCCGCCGACGCCGCCGGATGGGACCTCGGCGAGCCGGAACCGCCCGAACGGCGGACCGAGACGGGTCGCGACGACTGGCCCTGATCCGATCGCCCGCATTATATGCCCCGGGGGCCCAACGACACCGGCATGGCCAGTCGAGCCCCGCTCGTCGTGGCGGTCGTCCTCCTCAGCGCGACGCTCGGGGGCGGCCTCGTCGCGGGCGCAGCCGACGGCGGTGAGGCGACGCTGTTCGCACCGCCGACGAACGACTACGACCGCACGACCGTGACGGTACGGGTCGCGGCGAACGGGTCGACGACGATCACCGTCGCGTACGTCCGTACGTTGGCCAACGAGACCGCGATCGATCGCTTTCGATCGGCGACGCCCGATATCCTCGATCGAACGGACCGCCTCGCGAGTCGGACGGCCGACCGGATCGCGAATGCGACCGGCCGATCCGCAACGGTCGCCGTCCTCGACCGGGAGTCCAGGGTGGCGACGAGTGGCGGCCTCCAGACCGAGGGCGTCCGCACGATTCGCGTCCGGATGACCGGCCTCGCCCGGACGACCGACGCTGGCGTCGTCTTCGAGGTGCCGATCCCGATCGCACTCGGGGCCGATCAGCGACTCGTCGTCGAGGCCGGCCCCGACCTCGCCGTCGATCGAGCCCGGCCCGATCCCGACCGGTCGTCCGCGGAGGATCTCACCTACACCGGCCCGACGCGCATCGCCGCTGGCGATTGCACGATTCGGTTCTCACCGGCACCGGGGGACGCCGTCGCAACGACACCCGATCGATCCGTGACGCCGATCCTCGTGGCCGCCGTCGTCGGTGGGATCGTCCTCGGGGCCGTCCTCGCCACTGGCTGGGTCGGTCTCCGACGCTGGCGAGGCACCCACGCCGCACACGACGACCGGCCGGGGGCGGACAGCACCCCGAGCTCCGGAGACCGCGATCGCTCCGTCGAGGATCACGATCGACGGACCGACGACGCCGAACACGTCCCCGGGGACCCGGACCGACTCCCCGACGCCGGTCGCGTCGAGCGCCTTCTCGAAGCGGCCGACGGCCGGATGAAGCAGTCGGCCATCGTCGAGTCGACCGGATGGTCCAAATCCAAAACGAGCATGGTCCTCTCGGAGATGGCCGACGAGGACCGGATCGTCAAACTCACCGTCGGTCGCGAGAACATCATCAGCCTCCCCGAGGCCGTTCCGGACGTGGTCGACGACGCGGGGAGAGAGGCGAACGACGACTGATCGCGGGAAAGCGCAACGGTTAAACACGAACGCACGAAGCCACACATGCACGCTCCGGTGGTGTAGTCCGGCCAATCATATTGCCCTCTCGAGGCAATGACCTGGGTTCGAATCCCGGCCGGAGCATCTCACTCGGTACCGTTCGTCGGTCGATCGTGCCCGACGATCACAAACACGTCGCGGTTTTTCTTCTGACAGAGATCGTCTGTCCAACGGCCGCCTCGCGTCCGTCGGCGAACTCCCGGCCGGAGTCCTGCCGAGCGTCAGCGAGGCAGGGCTCGGAAGTCGAGCATCGCGAGTCTTCCGGTGCATCTCACTCGGTACCGTTCGTCGGTCGATCGTGCCCGACGATCACAAACACGTCGCGGTTTTTCTTCTGACAGAGATCGTCTGTCCAACGGCCGCCTCGCGTCCGTCGGCGAACTCCCGGCCGGAGTCCTGCCGAGCGTCAGCGAGGCAGGGCTCGGAAGTCGAGCATCGCGAGTCTTCCGGTGCATCTCACTCGGTACCGTTCGTCGGTCGATCGTGCCCGACGATCACAAACACGTCGCGGTTTTTCTTCTGACAGAGATCGTCTGTCCAACGGCCGCCTCGCGTCCGTCGGCGAACTCCCGGCCGGAGTCCTGCCGAGCGTCAGCGAGGCAGGGCTCGGACATTCGTCTTTAGCTAAGACTCGCACCTGATTGTGTCGTGATAGCGGGCGTCTC
>JBDGTN010000151.1:9054-15668 GCA_042216835.1 Halococcoides sp. | reverse complement strand
TTATCGGTTGTTCCGAATAAACGACACCGTCACCGGGGCCGAGTCACTTTTGACCGCCGCGACCCAAGTTACGGGTAGTATGGGCTTCGGTAGTTACGACGAGTCCGAACAAGACAATCAGGACTACGATACGGACTTCGAGGACGACGACGGGGTTTCGACTGCCGAAAGCACCCACGAAGGTGATGTCGAATACGAATTTTCGGCCTCGAACGACGAATTACTCGATCAGCTCGAAGACATCAAGGAAACCTGAGAGGCGGTCGTCGTGAAGTCGGGGGCCCGTATTCTCGGCATCGCCGCGTCCGACGCCGATCAGCGGAGCGTCCTCGCCGGTGCCGTCGTCCGGATCGATCGCGTCGTCGACGGCGCGGCGATGGGGACTTGCACCGTCGGCGGGCGGGACGCGACGGACGCGGTCCAGTCGGTGATCGATCGGATCGACAGGCCCGACGTGTCCGCCGTCCTGATCGCTGGCATCGCGCCAGCGTGGTTCAATCTGATCGATCTGCCCGCCATCGACGCGCCCGTGCCGGTGCTCGCCGTCAGTTTCGAGGCGAGTCCGGGGCTGGAGGCGGCCATCGACCGCGAGTTCGAGGGGCCGGCCCGCGAGTGGCGCCAGGCAGTCTACGAGCGACAACCGGAGCGGGTGCCGATCGACGTGAACGACGAGCGACTGTTCGTCAGATCGACCGACGTACCCGTCGACCGTGCGCGTGAGATCGTCCGCGCCGCCACGCCCGAAGGTGGACGGCCGGAACCGCTCCGCGTCGCCCGTCTCGTTGCACGCGCCGCGGCCGGTCGCCGCCGGTCGCAAGATTCCTGAGGGTCGCCGTCGATCCAGACCTATGGACGACTCCGTCGCGGACTGCCGTCGCTGTGCCGACCTGGTCGATTCCCGGTCGCGCATCGTGAACGGTGTGGGGCCTCCCGATGCCGATCTCGTCTTCGTCGGCGAGGCACCGGGCGAACAGGAAGACCGCGAGGGCGAACCGTTCGTCGGGCGCAGCGGATCGATCCTCGACGAGGCGCTGGCCGACGCGGGCGTCGATCGGAGCGATGTCCGGATCACCAACGCCGTCCGGTGTCGGCCGCCGGAGAATCGCGATCCCAGGGCGGCCGAACTCGACCACTGCCGGGACCACCTCGACGCGGAACTTCGAGCGGTCGATCCGGCCGTCGTCGTCACGCTCGGGAAGGTACCAGCCGAATTCCTCCTCGATCGGTCGGTGGCGGTGACCACCGAGGCGGGATCGATCGAGACCGTCACCCTCGGCGGCCGGCCGCGCGATGTCGTGCTCTCGGTCCACCCCGCCGCGACGCTGTACGATCGCTCCCAGCGCGATGTCTTCGACGACACCGTCGCTTTGGCGATCGAAGGTGCCGGTGTGGAGTCGAATCAGGCGAGTATTGCCGACTTCTGAGTGGCGATCGGAAACCAAAGGCAAATCAAACACCCAATCGTTGGGTGGTTTATGAGTGGAGATTCTGATCCGTACGAAAGCTTCCGATCGCAGGTCGAGACGGCCGCCGAATATCTCGATCTCGATCCCGGTGAGCGCGAGAAATTCTCCCGTCCGGAGCGTCGCCTCGAAACCAATCTCACCGTCGAACTCGACGACGGGACGCTCGAAACCGTCTCGGCGTATCGCTGTCAGTTCAACGGTTCGCGCGGCCCTTACAAGGGTGGCCTCCGCTATCACCCGGCGGTCAACCGGGCCGAAGTAACGGCTCTCGCTGGCTGGATGACGATCAAGACCGCGGTGGTCGACATTCCGCTCGGCGGGGGGAAAGGCGGCATCGCGATCGATCCCGCCGACTACAGCGAGGACGAACTCGAGCGGTTGACGCGAGCGTTCGCGACCGAACTCCGGCCGATGATCGGAGAGGATCGCGACGTGCCCGCGCCCGATGTCAACACCGGGCAGCGCGAGATGAACTGGATCAAAGACACCTACGAGACGCTCGAACGGACGACCGAACCGGGCGTCGTCACCGGCAAGAGCCTCGCAAGCGGCGGCAGTCTCGGCCGGGTCGAGGCGACCGGACGCTCGGTCATGCTCACCGCCCGCGAACTGCTCGCGCGGGACGACCGGACGCTCGCTGACGCGACGGTCGCCGTCCAGGGCTACGGCAATGCCGGCTGGATCGGCGCACGCCTCCTCGAAGAGCAAGGCGCGACCATCGTCGCCGTCTCGGACAGTAGCGGCGCGGCGATCGACCGCGACGGCCTCGATCCCGTCGCCGTCAAAGAGCACAAATCCGAGACCGGGAGCGTCGTGGGCGCGCCCGGCACGACCGAGGGGACCAACGAGGACGTGCTGACGATGGATGTCGACGTGCTTGTGCCCGCTGCGCTCGAAAACGCCGTCGACGCCGACCTCGCGGCCGACGTGGAGGCCGACGCGATCGTCGAGGCAGCGAACGGGCCGCTGACGCCCGACGCCGACGACGTGCTCGCCGATCGCGGGATCGACGTGGTACCCGACGTGCTCGCCAACGCCGGCGGCGTCGTCGTCTCCTATTTCGAGTGGGTCCAGAACCGCACGCGCAACCCCTGGACCGAACAGCGGGTCAACGAGGACCTCGAAGACGTGATCGTCGATGCGTTCGACGACATGCACGAGACGCGCGAGCGCATCGGTGCCGATCGATACCGGACCGCCGCGTACGTCACGGCACTCGACCGCGTCCGGACCGCCGCGGACGAGGGCGGCCAGTTCCCCTGACCGATCGCACCTGTTTTATTCGGCCGGCCGAAGCGCCTGCATGCCGCGACCACGATCCGAGTTCGACGAAATCCGACCGCTCGACTTTCGCGATCCGAGCGAGGTCATCGATGCGGACCACCTCTACACCGTCTTCGAGATCGCACGCTGCCTTCAGGGCCTCGATCCCGATGCCGACCTCGATCCCGCGACCGAGGATGTCCTGCTGGACTGGGCGATCCCGTGGATGATCGACAACCGCGACCAGTTCGTCTTCGCCGAACCCACCCGCGACGACGAACCTGGATACTACGGTCTGGCACGGGAATGAGCATCTGCCGTCCGGTCACCGGAATCGGGCAGCCTGGAGTGCGAGTTCGATGTCGTGAACGGGATCGGTCGTCACGTTCGGACCGTGGCCGCAATACATCGCGTCGAGGTGATCGTCGGAAACGGTCGTGAGGAGGTACTCGATGGATTCGATCAGCTGCTCGCGATCGCCGCCCTCCAGGTCGGTCCGTCCGAACCCGCCGTTCGCGAAGACGAGATCGCCCACGAAGGCGATTCCGGGGCCGGGCGCGAACAGCGCGATGTGATCGTCTTTGTGCCCCGGTGTGTAGAGCGTTCGGTATCGGTGATCGCCGATCGCGACGCGATCGCCGTCGACGAGTTCGCGATCGCAGTCCTCGATCGCCCCCTCGTAGGCGACGATCTCGGGGTCGAATGCCGACCGGACGGCATCGAGCGTCCCGACGTGATCGGGGTGAGTGTGGGTCACCACCACCGCGTCGAGTCCATCCGTCCGCGATTCGATCGCACTCACCACGTCGAAGTCGTTGCCGGTGTCGACGAGCACCGTCCGGTCGCCCTCGACCAGGAAGGCGTTGCTGGAAAAGCCCTGGATATCGACCGCGAGATTCGTGATCATGACGACACGTTCGGTCCTCGCGGTGTTGAGCGTTGTCCATTTCGACGCCGACGGCGCGACGTCACACCCATACTGATTTGTACGAGGAAAGCAAACACCTCAAGGAGCGCCGATGTCAGATCCCGATCTACCCGTCGTGCTCATCGTCGAGGACGAACCGGACGTGGCAGAGACATATAATCTCTGGTTAGAAGATGACTACGACGTCCGGATGGCCCACGACGGCGACACCGCGATGTCGAAACTCGACGAGCACGTCGATGTCGTGCTTCTCGATCGGATGATGCCAGGACTCTCCGGAGACGAAGTCCTCGAACGAATCAGGGACAGTGGGTTCGACTGCCGGGTGGCGATGGTGACCGCCGTCGAGCCAGACTTCGACATTCTGGAGATGGGCTTTGACTCCTATCTGACGAAACCGATCCGGAGCGAAGAACTCCGATCGACGGTCGAAAAACTGCTCGATCGGTCGACCTACGACGAACTGCTCCAGGAGTACTACTCGCTCGTCGAGAAGCAGGCGACACTGGAGGCGACGAAAAGTAGTGCGGAACTCGCCGATAGCGAGGAGTATACGGATCTGACCGAGCGAATTGCCGAACTTCAGGACGAACTCTCCGAGACGCTCGGGAGCATCGAAGACGACGACGAATTCGTCGCTCGCGTGTACGATCTGGACAATGGCCACGAACAGTAACACCACCGAGACAATGTACGATCTATCCCCTGTCATAGCAAGCGATGCGCTGTCGGAGGTGCGGCCGGGATCGAGCCTGCTCGTGGCCGGCCCGGCGATGACCGGGAAAGACGATCTCGTCTACGACATCCTCGCCGATGGCAGTCGGCGCGGAGAGGGTGCAGTCATCGTCTCGACCGGCGCGCGCGCCGAATCAGTCGTCGATCGGTATCGAGACCGGGTCGGAGACGACGATATCGGGCTTGGCGTCGTCGACTGTGTCTCCGATTCGGAGGAATCCGTCGAGGGAGTGATCACCCACTCGGTCAACTCCCCGGGCGATCTGACGGGGATCGGCATCGGGATCACGAAAGCGCTGGACGGACTGCAGGAGCGCGAGATCGACCGGGGTCGTCTGGCACTCACCTCGCTGTCGACGATTCTGACCTACACCGACCGCAAAAAGGTGTTCAAATTCTGTCACGTCCTCTCCTCGCGACTCGAGGCCGCGGACTATCTCGGTCTGTTCACGATCGACACGGGGGCCCACGAGGACCAGACCATTCAGGTCATCAAACAGGCCTTCGACGGCATGATCGAGATCCGCGAACAGAACGGACGGCGCGAGGCGCGGGTCCGCGGACTCCAGGCCGCGCCGGGCGACTGGACCGAAATCTGACCGTCGGCGCGTCCGCGAGGAACGCGATCACCGCAGGTCGCGCTGGCGGCCGGTCGGCATCTGCGAGCGGAGTTCGCCGTGGACGTAGAGCCCGACACCGATGGGTTCGGAGTCGCCGTCAATGTCGTGGGTGACGATAAGATACCCCCAGTCGCCGTCCCAGTCGAGGGCCTGATCCTCCCCCGCCAGGAACCGGCGAGCGGGTCGGTCCTCGAGGTGAATTACACAGTCCGCGGCCGCCCACCCGAACTGCTGGGCGGCACTGGTCGTCGGTTTCCAGTGTTCCTGATCGGCTCTGAGGACGACCATCCCCAGGCCCTCGATATCGACCGGCGAGTTCAGATCGCCGCGGAACGCCCAGATCGTTCCCTTGCCGCGCTCCCAGAAGGTGTAGTCCTCGAACACGGCGGGATCGATCCCGAAGCGATCCTCGAAAAACGCCAGGACGGCGGCCCGCGAGGGCCGATGATCGAACTCGCCTTCGGCGTCGGTCGGCGCGACGCGATCGAATCGCGTCCCGACGTGGCCACCGTCCGCCCGGAGCGGGGCCGACTGGCGTCGCCGTCGGTCCCCGACGACGCTCTCTCTGGTCATCCTGCCACCTCCAGTTTCGCGACGAAAAAGCCCCCGGTGTCGTTGTGATGGGGGTAGATCCGACGCGTCCGATCGAGTCGGTCGTCGAACGAGTCGCCGTCCCAGTCGGTCAGTCCCGGCGCGCTCTCCAGCGGGAGATCCATCTCCACCGGTCGGCAGGGTTCGTCGTCGAGCACGCGATCGATCACGCACTCGTTCTCCTCGGGGGCGAACGTACACGTCGAATAGACGACGGTCCCGCCGGGACGGGTCGCCTGAATCGCTCGTTCGAGAATGCCCCGCTGGACGCCCGCAATCGAGCGGATGCGGTCGATCGACCACTCCTCGAGGGCGTCGGGATTCTTCCGGATGGTCCCCTCACACGAACAGGGCACGTCGACGAGCGTGCGGTCGTAGCACTCCTCGCCGAACGGCGCGAGACTGTGCGTGCGGGCGTCCTCGTTGGTGATCGCGAGATTCGTCACGCCGAGGCGCTCGGCGTTCGATCGGAGCGCGGCGATCCGGCCGAGGTTCGGGTCGGTCCCCACGAGCAGGCCACGATCGTCCATCAGCGCCGCCAGTTGCGTGGTTTTCGAACCGGGAGCGGCACAGCAGTCCCAGACGCGATCGCCGGGGTCGGGATCGAGGATCGTCGGCGGGAGCGCCGACACCTCCTCCTGGCCGTGGAGCCAGCCGTGGACGTACGGCCAGTTGTCGCCGGGCTGATCGTCTGGCACGCGAAGCAGATCCGGGTGCCACTCGACGCGCTCGGTCGCGATATGTTCCGCAGCGAGCGCGCGTTCGGCCGCCGATCGCGTCGCTCGCAGCGTATTGACCCGGACGACCGCGGGCAGCGGCCGCTCGCAGGCCGCCCGGAACGCATCACTGTCGTCGATCACCGACTCGTAGCGATCCAGCGGATCCATTCGTCCGTGTCTGACCGTGCGATCGTTTGGATCTTGCGACCGCGATCGAATCGAGAGTGGGTCGAAGAGCATCGTCGCTCCCGATCGGGCCAGAAACCGGTGCAGTCGAGCCAGAAACCGGTGC
>JBDGTN010000151.1:0-8954 GCA_042216835.1 Halococcoides sp. | reverse complement strand
CATCGTCGCTCCCGATCGGGCCAGAAACCGGTGCAGTCGAGCCAGAAACCGGTGCGACCGAGGGCCGATCAGGCACTCGCAGCGGCGAGCGCGGAGCGGAACTGCTCGACGAGTTCGGCCGCGCGATCGGCGGTGTCAGCCTCCGCGTAGATCCGGATCAGCGGTTCGGTTCCGCTCGGGCGAGCGAGCACCCAGCCGTCTGCGTACTCCAGGCGGACCCCATCGGTCCGGTTGACGGTCGCGTCGGCCGCCGCTGCGACCGTCTCGATCGCATCGAGCATCGCGTCGCGTTCGGCACCACTCTCGTAGGTGACGTTCTCCCTGACGATATGACTGCCCGCGTAGTCGGCGACGACGGCACTCGCCGGGGCGTCGGCGAGCAGTTCACAGAATCGCGCGGCCGTATACGCGCCGTCGCGGATCGCCCGATAGGCCGGGAAGAGAATCCCACCGTTGCCCTCGCCCGCGATCGGCACCGATCGCCCCGACGATTCGAGGTCGGCGATCGTCGAGACGATCTGTGTGCTCCCGATCGGGGTGTACTCGACGCGGGCCCCCGCTCTATCGGCGACCCTTCCGAGGCGACGGGAGGTGCTGACGGCCGTCACGACGGTATCACCCGATTCGAGAACGGCGTCGGCGAGCGCGGCGAACGCGGCGTCGCCCTCGATCTGAGTGCCCGATTCGTCGACGAAGATCGCCCGATCGGCGTCGCCATCGTGGGCGATCCCCAGATCGGCGGTACTGTTGGCGACGGCCGCACGGAGATCGCCGAGATTCTCGGCCACTGGTTCGGGATCGCGGCCCGGAAAGTGACCGTCTGGCTGGGCGTTGATCGTCCGGACCGTACAGCCAAGCCGGCGGAAAATCTCCGGGCTGGTCGTCGCTCCCGCCCCGTGGCCGGGGTCGATCACGACCGTCAGCTCGGCATCGGCGATGGTCTCGCGATCGACCGCATCGAGAACGCCCTCGATGTAGCGTGCACGCGCCCCATCGACCGCCCGGATCGCCCCGATCTCGTCCCAGGATGCGCTCGGAGACTCGTCCAGGCGGGCCTCGATGCTCTCCAGCGTCGAGAGCCCCAGTTCGCGTCCGTCGGGACCGATCAGTTTCACGCCGTTGTATTCGGGTGGGTTGTGCGAGGCAGTGATCATCACCGCCGGAACGTCCTCGGTGGCAGCGTAGGTCTGGGCCCCCGGCGTGGGAATGACGCCGAGTCGGTCGACGCCGAGGCCCACACTCGCGAGCGTGCCCGCGGCGACGCTTGCGAGCGCATCCCCGCTCGTCCGGGTATCCCGACCGATCGCGATCCGATCGACGCCCGCCGCGAGCCAGTGGCCGCCCACGGCACTCGCCAGTTCCAGCACCGTCGAGGGCGTCACGCCATCGTTGACGACCCCGCGCGTCCCGCTGGACCCGAACACTTCCATTGGATCGCACTGTCGGGGATGAGTGGGCAAAGAGATTCCGATCGGCGCCGTTCGAGCGCGGGTGATCGGTCCATCTCGACGGCGCGGGTGATCGGTCCATCCAGCCGAACGCACTGTCCGGGTGGCATCCAACAGGTATTCAGGTCGACCCGCGAATGCTACGCCATGACCACAGACCTCGTCGCGGCGCTCCGGGCGGCCGACGCCGTCGAGTTCGGCGAGTTCGAACTCGCTCACGGGGGGACCAGCGACTACTATGTCGACAAGTACCGCTTCGAGACCGATCCCGACTGTCTCGACGCGATCGGAACGGCCTTCGCCGCGGAAATCGATCCGTCCGTCGACGCCATCGCGGGCGTCGCGCTCGGCGCCGTCCCGCTTGTCGCCGTCACCAGCGTCGAGACTGGCCTGCCCTCGGTGATCGTCCGGAAGTCCGCCAAAGAGTACGGCACGGGCAACCGCATCGAGGGGTCGATCGAGGCCGGCGATCGCGTGGTCGTCCTCGAAGACGTGGCGACGACGGGGACGAGTGCCCGCGAGGCCGCCACGGCGCTCGAAGCCGCCGGTGCGGACGTGACTCGCGTCCTCGTCGTCGTCGATCGCGAGGAGGGCGCCCGCGAAACGCTTCGCGATGCTGGATTCGAAATGGAGAGCCTGCTGACCGCCGACGAGTTGCTCGACGATCGGTCCGCCTGATGCGTCGGCGATTGCGGCAGGTGCGGTCGGAAACGGGAAGCTTTCCAGGCTGCCCGAGAAACACCTCTTGTGAGCGATATCACACTGTACGAACTGCCGGGCTGTCCCTACTGTGCGAAAGTCAAGCGAAAACTGGACGCGCTCGGTCTCGATTACGAGAGCCAGACGGTCCCCGCAGATCACAACGAACGCGATGCCGTCGAGGCCCTGACCGGACAGACGGCCGTTCCGGTGCTGGTCGACGAGGCCCACGGGGTCGACGGACTGCCAGAGAGCGACGATATCGTCGCCTATCTCGACGAGACCTACGGGGACGCCTCGGCGTGAATACGTTCAGAGGGATCAAGTGTCTGGATCGCCTGCCGTACGCTACCCGAGTCCCCAGAAATGAGTGAGGATCTGATCGAGGTCCGTGGTGCCGAACAACACAACCTCAAGGATGTCGATCTCACGATTCCGCGCGAAACGTTGACCGTCGTCACCGGGCTCTCCGGCAGTGGGAAGTCCTCGCTGGCGTTCGAGACCATCTACGCCGAGGGCCAGCGCCGCTACGTCGAGTCGCTCTCGGCGTACGCCCGGAACTTCCTCGGCCAGATGGACAAGCCCAAAGTCGAGACCGTCGAGGGGCTCTCACCGGCGATCAGCATCGATCAAAAAAACGCCGCGAACAATCCGCGATCGACAGTGGGGACCGTTACCGAACTGCACGACTATCTCCGTTTGCTCTATGCGCGCGTCGGGACGCCCCACTGTCCGGAGTGTGGCCGCGAGGTCGGCGAACAGTCGGCCTCGACGATGGCGGATCGCATCCTCTCGTTGCCCGAGGGGACGCGGGCGAAAATCGCCGCGCCGGTCGTTCGCGACCAGCAGGGAGCCTTCGAGGATCGCTTCGACGCGCTCGTCGCCGACGGGTATGCCCGCGTCGAGGTCGACGGCGAATCGTTCGATCTGACGGTCGATCGGCCCGACCTCGACGAGAACCTCGCGCACTCGATCGACGTGATCGTCGATCGGATCGTCGTCGATACGGACGCGCGATCGCGCATTACCGATTCGGTCGAGACGGCCCTGGAGGAGTCAGGAGGGCTGTGTCGGGTCATCCTCCCCGAGGCCGACAACGTCGAGATCGGTGGCACGCGATCGCGCTCGACGGGTGACCTGGCGGCCGAGGACGAGCGCTCGATCGTGGACTTCTCGGAGGATCTCGCGTGCACGCACTGCGGGATCGACGTGAGCGAGATCGAGACGCGATCGTTTTCCTTCAACTCGCCGCACGGCGCCTGTCCGGAGTGCGAAGGCCTCGGCGAAACCAAGGAGGTCGACGAATCGCTCGTCGTGCTCGATCCCGAGAAACCCGTAAAGCACGTGTTCGAGCCATGGAGCTACGATCGGACCTACTACAGCCGACAGCTCGACAACGTCGCCGAGCACTTCGAGGTCGATCTGGACACGCCGTTTGCCGATCTCGACGAATCGATCCAGCGGCAGTTCCTCTATGGGACCGACGACGTGGTGGACTTCCAGTGGACGACCAGGAACGGCACGCGCGAGAAATCGGAGCGATTCGAGGGCGTGATCCCCAATCTCGAACGGCGCTACATCGAGACCGACAGCGACGGCACGCGCGAGCACATCGAGGAGTACATGGCCACGACGACCTGTCCGGCCTGTGAGGGGACCAGGCTGAAACCCGAATCCAGAGCGGTGCTCGTGGCCGACACCGCGATCACCGAGGTCGGCGAGATGTCGATCGGCGAGGCACGCGATCACTTCGAAAACCTGGGGGCCGAGCTCGACGAACGCGAGCAGACCATCGCCGCAGAGATTCTCAAAGAGATTCGGGCGCGCCTGGGATTCATGTGCGAGGTCGGTCTGGAGTATCTCACGCTCGACCGCGAGGCGTCGACGCTCTCGGGCGGCGAGAGTCAGCGGATCCGGCTCGCGACACAGATCGGGTCGGGCCTGGTGGGCGTGCTCTACGTGCTCGACGAGCCCTCGATCGGCCTCCACCGACGGGACAACGAGCGCCTGCTCGATACCCTCGAGGAGTTACGCGACCTGGGCAACACGCTGCTGGTCGTCGAGCACGACACCGCGACGATCCGTCGGGCCGATCGCGTGCTGGACATGGGGCCCGGTCCGGGCCGGCGCGGCGGCGAGGTCGTCGTCAACGGATCGATCGAGGAGGTCGAGGCGTGTGAGGATTCGATCACCGGCGACTACCTCGCCGGTCGCCGCACGATCGACGTGCCCGACGAGCGTCGCGACCCCACGGGGACGCTGACCATCCGCGGGGCCCGCCAGCACAACCTCGGGGATCTCGATGTCGAAATCCCGCTGGGAACGTTCACCGCGATCACCGGCGTCTCGGGGTCGGGCAAGTCCACGCTGATGCACGAGGTGCTGTACAAGGGGCTGGTCCGTCGGATGAACGACCGTGACGTGAACCCGGGCGACCACGACGCGATCGAGGGGATCGACGCGATCGAGACCGTGCGACTGATCGATCAGTCGCCGATCGGTCGGACGCCGCGATCCAACCCCGCGACGTACACTGGCCTGTTCGATCGCGTTCGAGAGTTGTTTGCCGAGACCGATCTCGCGAATCGGCGAGGATACGACAAGGGCCGGTTCTCGTTTAACGTCTCGGGCGGGCGGTGTGAGGCCTGTGGCGGACAAGGCACTGTCACCATCGACATGAACTTCCTCTCGGACGTCGAGGTGCCCTGCGAGGAGTGCGAAGGGCGGCGGTACAACGATTCGACCCTGGAGGTGACCTTCCGCGGGAAGACCATCGCGGACGTGCTCGACATGGAGGTCAGCGAGGCGCTGGACTTTTTCGACTCGCACCCGGGCATTCGGCGGCGACTCCAGTTGCTGGCGGATGTGGGCCTGGGGTATATGCAACTCGGTCAGCCCTCGACGACACTCTCGGGCGGCGAAGCCCAGCGGATCAAACTGAGCGAGGAACTCGGCAAGCGCGACACCGGCGAGACGCTCTATCTGCTCGACGAACCGACGACCGGCCTCCACCCCGAAGACGAGCGCAATCTGATCGAGGTACTCCATCGCCTCGTCGAGGACGGCAACACGGTGGTCGTGATCGAACACGAACTCGATCTGGTGAAAAATGCCGATCGCGTCATCGATCTCGGTCCAGAGGGCGGCGTCGACGGCGGCGACATCGTCGCGCGCGGCACGCCCGAAGCGGTCGCCCGGACGGACGAGTCGCACACCGGGCGGTATCTCAGGGATCTCCTGCCGGCGGTGGATCTCGACGGGCCACGCGATTCGGACCGGGTCGCCCCCGTCGCCGACGATTGATAGTGATTACCGCGACTATCTTCACGTACCAGGAGACGCCGGTTTAGCGGCCACCATTACCGAGCGCGATCATCACGGCGGTATAGACTCCCAGCAATCACTATGACGCCCGTCGCGGTCGTCCGACCGGGGGACCCGTCGCGTGGACAACGTATCGAAAAATCAACGACGGACCGATCGTGACCGACCTCCGGGACGAACCGCGCCTACACCATCTGGAACAGCGCCATCACGTCCTGAAGGTTGATCGTGCCACTCGACTCGAAGTCGTAGAACTGCGCGTTGGTCCGGACGTTTGCGGTGTCGGAATTCTGGAAGAGCATATTCACGTCCGGGAAGTTGATCGCCCCGTCGCCCGAGAGGTCCTCGTACAGTCCGTCGCCGTTCGGATCGGTCGCGTCACTCGGCCAGGTCGGTTCGTCGGGAGTCGTCGTGGTATTCGATCCGCCGTTCGGTGGCGCAACGTCTGGCTCCTCGACGGCCAGCGCCCACCGTTCGAGCCACTTCCGCAGGCCGGTGTCGGGCGGAGTCAGCGCGTGCGAAGCCGATCCGTGCGACGGGAAGCCACCGACTTCGCCCTGGCCGCCGGGGATGGATCCGGTCCGATTCCGAACGTCGTCGATGATGCGTTTCTCGTGGTCGATGCGATCGGCCGGCCGTGCGCCGGCGTACCCGAGGTTGTGGCTCTCGACAGTTCCCGACGAGAGCGCCTGGAGACCGTCCGGCCAGAGTGGCTTGGTGTCGAGTGGATCCACGTCTGCTATCTGTGTACTCCCCTCAAGTCCGGACTCGCCCATCACGTTGTCCTCGAGGTAGAGGTAGCCGTTTTCGAAGATGGGGTTATCGGGGTCCATCGCGGACACGTACTTGTTGCCGACGGCCGCCGCTCGCGCGTCGTTGTCGGCGTTGACGGCCTCGTCGAACTGGTAGGCCAGCGTGTTGACGATGACCGTCCGGGTCTCGTTTTTCAGCCGGGGGTTGCGGTCGTTGTTCTTGGCGTAGACCGTCCCCATGATGGCGACGTTTGTCGCGCCGTCGCCGACGAGTGTCCCGTTGGAGTTCTCCTCGGGGTCGTCGAGGCCCTCGGCGACCAGGCAGTTCGTGAACGTCGTCCGGTCGGTGTTGTACCCGACGGTGAGGTTCTCGTCGCGCCCCCAGCACGACGTCACGTGATCGATCACGTTGTTGGTGGTCTGATCGGCCGTGTTGATGGCGTCTTTCCCCTCGCCGCCACCGGTGTTCTGGCCGCGGAAGAACCGGATGTGCTGGACGACACAGTCGCTTGCGTTCACCTTCAACTCGCCACGGATGAAGGTAATGCCCGGCGAGGGGGCGGTCTGGCCGGCCACCCAGCATTTGTCGTTCGTGATCTGGATGCCCGACCAGTTGAGATCGATCACGCCACTGGTCTCGAACACGACGACGCGGGGTCCGGAGGCCGTAAACGCCGCCTCGACGGCCGATCGGGTCGCCTCCTGGACGCGGATCACCTGCACGTCCGAGGATTCGAGCCAGGAGGTATCCGCGAATCCGGCGTCGACGCCGAAGTGAGCGCCGGCCCCGCTCGCATCACCCGTGGTATCTTCCCGGGTCGTGACAGTCAGTGAGGCGGGAGCGGATCGATTCCCGGCCCCGTCGACGGCGACGACACCGATCGAGTACTCGGTATTCGACGACAGACCGGAGATGGTCGCCGTCGTCGTTCCGGCAGCAACGGTGGTCTCCTCGGAACCATCGACGGTGATCCGGTAGTGATCGAGGCCGGACCCGCCGGCATCACTCGCGGGGTCCCAGGCGATGTCCACCGAGGTCGACGTGCGTCCGGTCGAACGCAGGTTCGACGGACTGGTGGGGGCCGTGCCGTCCTCGCCTGCCGTCGTCGTGTGATCCGTGATCGTCGATGACCCACCGGGTTCGACGGCAGCGCTCTGCCGGGCAAGCCAGTCCCGCAGGCCCGAATCCGGGACCGACAACGAGTGTCGACTGGATCCGTGATCGGGATACCCGCCCACCTCGCTTTCGCTGCCGGGAATGCCCGGTGCGTTCGCGGCGTCGACCCCCTCTGTCGGGTCGGCCCGATTGGCGACGGCATCGATGACCCGACGCTCGTGGGAGATCCGGTCGGCCGGGCGCGCGCCCGCGTTCGGGAGGTTGTGAGATTCGACCGCCCCGGAGGAGAGTGGTGACAATCCACTGGGCCAGAGTGGGCGCGAGGAGACCTCCGGAACACTGCAGAACGTCCGGCCGTTCAGGCCGGGATCGGCCACCCGGTTGTCCGCGAGGTACGTCTCGCCCCCGTCGCCGTCGGCCTTGATGATCGCATCGCTCCAGTCGAATCGACCGAGATACACGTTCCCGACGACCGTCGAGAGCGCCCCCGACGACTGCATGATCGCCTTGTCGAAATAGTAGACGAGATTGTTGACCACCGCTGTCTCCGTGTTGTCCTTCAGACGGGGGTTGCGATCGTTGTTGCGGGCATACACGTTGCCGAGGATCGCGACGTTCGTCGCTCCGTCGCCGACGAGCGTTCCACAGGAATTCTCTTCGGGTTCGTCGAGACCCTCGGCGATGAGACAGTTGACCAGCGTCGTCCGATCGCTGTCGTAGCCAACCGAGAGATTCTCGTCCTGCCCCCAGAACGACGAACAGTGATCGAACACGACGTTCTGGGTCCCATCGCCATTGTTCATGGGGTCGGCACCCTCGGCCGCCCCGCCGGTCTCACCGCGCAAGATGCGAATGTGCTGAACGACACAGTCGTTGGCGGATACCTGGAACATCCCGTTGATGAAGGTCACACCCGGCGATGGGGCGGTCTGGCCCGCAACCCAGCAGTTCGGTTCGCTAATCTCGATGGACCCACCACCGAGGTCGACGACCCCACTCTCCTCGAAGACAATGAGGCGCGGTCCGGATGTCTCGAACGCCGACTGAACGGTGCTCTGAGTGAGATCGCTGATCGTGATGACCTGAACCGAGTCGTCGAACCACGACGTGTCCGCGAATCCGGAATCAACCCCGAACTGCGAGGATTGCTGGGCCGATGCCCCGCCGAGCATCGAGGTGCCGACCGTTCCGGCAACCGTGGTGCTGCCGGCGAGTTTCAAGAACGTCCGCCGATCGGCAGCAAAGTCATCGTCCGACCGGGTCGATTCGTCTGTCGATGCGTCCGATTCGTTGGGCTGAGATGACATCGTGCGTGCATGCTCACCGGAATGTCTCCGCGGCCCGGTGCCCGCGTGATCGGTCACGCTGTACTCCCTCGGTTGGCGGTTCCCCCGCCAGCGACGCACATAGATAACGCGCGCCATCCTAAATAATTTATCCTGTAACTATTTTTGTGATAACGGAGAAAATCTCCCGAATCAACCCGCGCGGTGACCGTTTCCCGGTTCCAGCGGTCTTTCCAGGAGAGCGACGGAGATATCACGTCAGGACCAGTCGTGTGACAGTCATTTGTATAGTCATATGTGCTATATCAGTCCGGCATCGCAGTCGATG
>JBDGTN010000058.1:10775-15768 GCA_042216835.1 Halococcoides sp. | reverse complement strand
CGCGACGGGGCCGCCGTCGTAGGTCCCATTGACCGTCACCGTGAGGCCGTCGCCGGTGTGGTTGGCGACCGGTCGCGGGTCGAGATCCTCGATCGATCGCCGCTGGAGTTCGTGGAACGGCGCGGTCGTGTTTCCGTCGATGAACGCCCGGATGCGTCCACCGTCGAACGGGAAGGTCACCCGATAGAGCGTTCCGCCGTAGGTGAGGATGCTGGGGTTGTTCGCACCGCTATTGATCGCGCGATCGTACGCAGCGGCGTAGTATTCGGTTTTGGACCGCTCGTAGGCGGCGCTCACGGGGCCACCCTCGGCATCGCGGAAGGTGTTCGTTCCGCCGGGGTTGTGCCGGTCCCAGCGAGTCACCGTCTGCTTGTAGGTACCGTCACGAACCCAGCTCATCGCGATGCCCTGGTCGCTGGCGGTGACGATCACCGTCGTTTGTTCGCCCGACACCGCTCCCTGACGGAGCTGTTTACGAATCGGGCCCTTGAGAGCGAGTGCTTCGCCGTCGATCTGCGATCGCGGTGCGAGCGCCGATTCGAGCCCGTTCGTGAGCGAGACGTCCCCTCGCTTTGCAACCATCGACTGGATGGCGGCGCGTTCGGTCCGGATGCGGGTCGCGTCACCAGCCACTCTGGCGAGCGCGAGCGCGAGCGAGTCCGCCGATCGGTCGCCGTGAGCGAACTGCGTGCCTACCCGTTTGCGGGCCGCTCGATAGCCCGCGACTCGGGTCTGGAGGCGATTGACGGCCGATCTGACCGCGGCCCGCCGCTGGGCGTCCGACTCGGCCCGGTCGAGACGCGTTTCCAGGGAGGCGACGGCGAGTTCCGACCGGAGAGTGTCGGCCTCGGCGTGAAACGCCATGCTGATCTCGGTCCCCGGGGACGCGACGCCGGTCTGGCCGTCCTCGACCTGGAGCGATCCGAGATCGGTCGTCGCTCCGATTGCAGGCCCGATCGCACCACTCGCGACGAGAGCGAGGACCAGTCCCAGGGTGGCGATGCCGACGCGCGAATCCATCACGGGATCTTTCGAAGTCCCCTGTCTTAAATCCCGGCCGATCGATCCCGTTCGGTCGCCCTCTGTCGTCTTTTGTGGGATGGAAACTGTTATCCTCCGGAGGTCCGAACCGACCCTCATGCCGCCTCGGGCGATCGCCCTCCTTCTGGTGGTGATGTCGGCGGCTGCGATCGGGGGGGTCGCGGTCGCATCGGACAGTACCATCGGGACCCACCAGACCATCGAGATTGCCTTCCAGAGCGACGGTGACGCACGCTGGCAGATCACCACCCGCCTGGAATTCCGGAACGAGAGCGATCGCGTGGCGTTCGACCGCGTGGCAAAACGCTACGAGACCGGGGCGATCGAATCGAAGAGTCTCAGTGCCGCCCGGACGGCCGCCGACGCGGCCGCCGAGGCGACCGGTCGGGAGATGGCGATCGTCGACGTGACCCGGAGCGCCGAACGCCGCGACGGCGGCGGCGAGTTCACGGTCTCGTTCACCTGGAAAAACTTCGCCCGGGTCGAGGACGACGCGATTCACATCGGCGACGCCTTCCAGACCGACGATCGCTGGCTGTCGCATCTCGGACCGAACCAGACGCTGGTCGTCGATACGCCACCCGGGTACGGCCCGACCGACTGGCCCTATGGCGTCGAGAACGGCAAGTCCCGGATCGAGGGGCCCCACAGCTTCGAGTCTGGCGCGCTGTCCGGTGAGTTCGTGGGCGGCGTCGGACTGGAGGGACTCGGCTGGGTTCCAGCCGTGCTGGTGGTCTTCGGGGCGATCGTCGGTGTGGGGTGGTGGCTGTACGCCCGCGGTCCGGATCGGTCGAGCGAATCGACGGCGTCCCCGGTGTCACCCGACTCCGATGCCGACCCCGATCTGGAGTTGCTCAGCGACGAAGAGCGCGTCGAGGCGCTCCTCGATCGCAACGGTGGGCGGATGAAACAGGCCGCCATCGTCGAGGAAACCGGCTGGTCGAACGCCAAAGTCTCACAGTTGCTCTCGGAGATGGCCGAGGAGGGCCGCATCGACAAGTTGCGCATCGGGCGGGAGAACCTCATCTCTGCGCCCGACGAAGACTTCGAGGACTAGTCGTCAGTCGTGAGGGCGCTGGCGACGCGTTCGAGCGCTTCGCCCGGCAGGTCGCTCGGGCGCGTGACGATCTCGCCGAGCCCGAACATCAGGCCAGCGACGCCGCCGAAGGCGATCGCCAGCGGCCAGTCCCCCCGCATCGAGGCCGACAGCGCCAGAAACAGGACCGGCGCGATCAAGACGAGTGCCGCCGCGCGTTCGATCGTCGTGATGATCCCCTGGGCCATACTATCGCTGGGGGCGAGAAGCCTTTAAACGGAGCGACCGATCGAAACCGTTAGGGTCGAGGATATTCACAGATCTGATATGTTTACCGGAATCGTGGAGACGACGGGGGAGGTACTCGCGATCGAGGACGACGAGGGTGGTCGTCGACTGACGATCGAGGCGCCGTTCGACGTGTCGGAGGGGCAGTCGATCGCCGTCGAGGGCGTCTGTCTCACCGTCGAGGAGTTCGACGCCGACACGTTCACCGTCTTCCTGGCCGAGGAGACCCTCGACCGGACGTTTTTCGACGTGCTCAGTGTCGGCGACCCGGTCAATCTCGAACGCGCGATGCCTGCCGACGGCCGGTTCGACGGCCACGTCGTCCAGGGTCACGTCGACGGGACCGGCGAGATCAGCGCGATCGAGTCAGTGGGTGAAGACTGGACCTATTCGGTGTCGATCCCCACGGACCTGAGCCAGTACGTCGTCGAGAAGGGCTCGATCGCCGTCGACGGCATCAGTCTGACTGTTGCCAGGGAGGCCGGTGAAACCGGCCGCCAGGACCGTGGCGGCGACGCCGCCACGCACGAAATCGATATCGCGATCATCCCCGAGACCCACGCGGTGACGAGCCTTTCGGAAAAGTCGGTCGGCGATCCGGTCCACCTCGAAGTCGACGTGATCGCGAAGTACGTCGAGAACATGCTCGCGGGCGAGTCGGAATCGGATCGCGCCACGTGGGTCGAGCGCGTAGCCGAGCAGTAGGCGGTCGGAAACGGGTGTCGAGAAGGAATACGGTCGATCAGACGGCGGTGCGGTCGAAAGGCGGTGGCGTCAGCGCGTGGTGCTGACGGGCCATCGATCGCTTCCCGATTTTCACGGACTCGCGGGCATTCGCCCGCTCGCTATACCGAGGTCGTTCACTTCGTTCACGCCCTCGCTTACATCGCCCCGCCCATGCCACCCATGCCGCCCATACCGCCCATGCCGCCGCCCATGCCGCCGCCCATGCCGCCAGGGCCGCCGGCACCGGGACCGCCGGGACCGCCCTCGTCATCGTCGTCGCCGGTCTGGCCACCCTTGAGGTCGCCAGCCGCGATCACGTCGTCGATGCGGAGGATCATCACGGCGGCCTCCATCGCACTCTCGACGGCCTGGGTCTTCACGCGCAACGGCTCGACGACGCCGTCGGTTTCCATGTCGACGATGTCGCCGGTGTAGGCGTCGAGTCCGACGGTGGAATCGCCGCCGTCGTGGGCACTGCGGAGTTCGACCAGCGAGTCGATCGGATCGAGGCCGGCGTTCTCGGCGAGGGTGCGTGGCACCACGTCGATCGCATCGGCGAAGGCCTCGACGGCGAGCTGTTCGCGCCCGCCCACCGAGTCGGCGTAGTCGCGCAGGCCGAGCGTGAGCTGGGCCTCGGGCGCGCCACCGCCGGGGACGACCTTGCCGTCCTCGAGGGTGACCGAGACGACGCCCAGCGCGTCCTGGATGGCGCGCTCGACCTCGTCGACGACGTGTTCGGTGCCACCGCGGAGCAAGAGCGTGACCGCCTTGGCGTCCTCGATGTCTTCGACGAAGATGTGGTCGTCGCCGCCGACCGGGCGCTGGGCGACCGTGCCCGCCGACCCCAGGTCGTCGGGGGTGATGTCCTCGACGTTCGAGATGATCCGGGCGTCAGTCGCACGGGCGACCGACTCGACATCCGACTTCTTCACGCGGCGGGCGGCGAGGATGCCCTTCTCGGCGAGGAAGTGCTGGGCCATGTCGTCGATGCCCTTCTGGCAGAAGACGACATCTGCGCCCGCGGCGTCGAGAGCCTCGACCATCTCGCGGAGCTGTTCTTCCTCACGGTCGAGGAACTCCTGCAGCTGGTCGGGGTCGGTGACGTTGACCTCGGCGTCGAGTTCGGTCTCGCGGACCTCGATCGCCGTGTCGAGAACGGCCACGTCGGCGTCCTCTTTCATGAACGGCATGTTCTCGTGGACGCGCTCTTTGTCCAGCAGGACGCCCTCGACGAGTTCGGACTCGCCGATCGATCCGCCGACGACCGTCTCGATGTTGACGTTCTCGGTGTCGACGGTGTCGCCGTCGGCGACCGACTGGGCAGCCCTGACGACGAGTTCCGCGAGCGTGTCTTTCGAGCTTTCTGTACCCTTGCCCGTCATCGCCGTCGCGGCGATGCGCTCGAGTTTGTCGGTGTCGTCTGCCGAAACCTCGATGGCCATGTCCTCGAGAATCTCGCGGGCCTCGTTGGCGGCCTGGCGGTAGCCCTGGGCGAGAATCGTCGCGTGAATGTCCTGGTCGAGGAGTTCCTCGGCCTTCGAGAGGAGTTCGCCGGCGATGACGACCGCCGTGGTCGTGCCGTCGCCCACCTCGTCTTCCTGGGTCTGGGCCACCTCGACCACCATGTTCGCGGCGGGGTGTTCGATGTCCATCTCGTCGAGGATGGTCACGCCGTCGTTGGTCACGACGACGTTGCCCGCGTCGTCGACGAGCATCTTGTCCATCCCCTTCGGACCGAGTGTGGTCCGGACGGACTCGGCGACGGCCGTGCCCGCAGAGATGTTCATCGACTGGGCGTCCTTGCCCGACGTTCGCTGGCTATCCTCGGAGAGAACGATGAGCGGCTGGTTTCCCATCTGTTGTGCCATAATCAACCGGGGATTGAAAGTGCTTCTATATAAA
>JBDGTN010000058.1:6737-10675 GCA_042216835.1 Halococcoides sp. | reverse complement strand
TCGAAGACCTCCCGATCGCGATCGATCCCGCCGATCTCTCGGCGGTTTCGGCCGCCCCGGCGCCACCGAACGGATCGGCGACGCGCGGACTGGAACTGATCAACGCCACCGCCGCCTGGCGACAGTACGACCAGCGCGGCGAGAACGCAACCGTCGCCGTCCTCGATACCGGCGTTGATCCGACGGCTCACCCGTCACTCGACCCGGCGGCCTGGGCCGAGTTCGCGATGAACGGCTCCCGCGTCCCCTCGACCCCGCACGATCCACACGGCCACGGGACCCACACGAGTGGGACGGTCGTCGGGGCGACGACGCCCAACGGCACCCACTACGGCGTCGCGCCGAACGCCACGCTCATTCACGGCAAGGTCGCCACCGGTGCCGGATTCGCCACGTATGCCTCGGTGATCGCCGGCATGGAGTGGGCACTCCAGCAACAGCCCCGTCCGGATGCGATCTCGATCAGCATCGGGCTGACCAGTCAGAGCCTGTTCATCGAACCCGTCCAGCGGGCGCGCGCGACCGGGACGGTCGTCGTCGCCGCCAGCGGAAACTCGGGCCCGGGAACGGCCGGATCGCCAGCCCTGGTCTACGGGGCGCTGTCGGTCGGCGCGGTCAACGAGACCGGTCGCGTCACTGCCTTTTCGAGTGGCCGTCGGGTCCACACCCGGCAAACCTGGGGCCCGTACGCACCAGACGACTGGCCCGCCGAGTACGTCGTCCCCGACGTGGTCGCGCCGGGAACGCGGGTCTACAGCGCCGTTCCGGGTGGGTACGCGAGAATGTCCGGAACCAGCATGGCGACGCCACACGTCGCCGGGGCGGTCGCTCTCCTTCGCTCCGAACACCCCAATCTCTCCGTCAGCGGTGTCCAGCGCCGCCTCACGGCGAGTGCCGAGCAGCAGTACGGGAACGGCACCGTCGATCGACGGGCCGGGCACGGGTTGATCAACCTCACGGCCGCCCTGGAGGCCCGATCCGAAACGGTCCGCGGTATCGTCCGGATCGACGGCCATCCGGCGGCCAACGTCACCGTCGAGGCGGCGGGGTATACGACGACCACGAACGCGAGCGGGGCGTACTCGCTTCGCGTGCCCGCCAGATCTGTCACCGTCACGGCCCGGCCGTTCGGCTGGGAGCGTGCGGCGACGACCGTCGATCCGTCGCATCGAACGCGCGTGAATCTCTCGGTCGACGATCGGTCGCCAGCGATCGCACTGTCGGCGGGGCCGGACCTGTACGCGTCCCCGACTGAGACCATCACCACGCGCGTCCGCGTGGCGAGTGCCGACCGCCTCGGTGTGGTCGTCCACGGTACCCCCGTGACAGAGTCGGCGAGCCTCGATCTGTCGGTCGCCGGTCAGTCGCTCGGCCCGAACCAGACCGCCGACCTGCCCGACAATACCTCGACGGTAACCGTCACGATCGACCCGGAACGGGGCTACGTCGGCGAGATCGGGCTGACCCTCGTCGCTCGCAACGGGACCGAGACGGCGAACCGGACGGTCGGACCGCTCCGTATCCACCCCGATCCGATCGTCGTCCCGGAGCACGTCTCGACGGGCGAGATCCAGTCGGCGATGAACCTCGCCGAGGCCGGCACGACGATCCGTTTCGACAACGAGGATCCGCTCACGATCCCCGTCACGGCGAACGCGACGGCCGGATCGACACTGACCGGTCCGATCGGCAACACCGGATTCGTCGTTCCGAAATCGCTCACGATCACGGCGAGTCCCGATGCGGCCCCGCTTCGATTCATCAACCATAGCGACCAGCAGACGACGGGGATTTCGACGATCGCAAACACGCCCGGCGTGACGATCGAGAACCTCACCATCGAGGGCAACGTCTCGTATGGGATCGCCAGTAGCGCATCCGGCGTGACCGTCGACAATACGACCGTTCGCGGCGTCGGGACCGGCTTCATGCACTCGTCGCTTCTCTCTTTGCTCTCCGGTCTTGATGCGGCCGAGCCGACGGTCACGGACTCGCAGTTCGAGAACGTCACCCGGGGCGTGATGGCACTGGGAGCGATGCGGGAGGTCTCGGACACGACCGTCCGGTCGGCGACCGGCGGCTATATCCTTCTCTCACCCGGCGTCAGGGTCCGGAACGTCTCCGCGAACGCGTCGGCGCTCGGCATGGCGATCCAGGGTCCCGTCGAGACCGTCCGGGACGTGGATCTCGTCGTCGACGGGGCCACCAGCCAGTCTCCCTCCAGCCCCTCGGTGAATTCGTCGCTGGGGCTGCTGTTGGCCACGAACGGGACTGTCCGGAACGTGGATGTCCGTGCCACCGGATCGAATGCCACGGCCGCCATCCAGGTCGTCAAATCGAACGTGTCCATGTCCAACGTCTCGGTGCGTGGGGCTGGCGTCGATCTGGGATCGGTCGTGCGCGCCTCCATCACGGATCTCCGGGTTCACGACGCCGTGACGGGCCTCCGGATCGGACGGTACAACGGCTCGTCGATCACGGCGGTCAACGAGAGTCGGAACGTCTCGGTCTCGCGGGCCACCATCACCGCCACCGACCGGGCGATCGTCATCGAAAACGGCAGTGAGGCCGTCGTCGACACCGTCACGGCGACCGGTGGCAGTCCGGTGGTTGTCGGCGAGGTCGATCCGGCGACGACCGTGCGAAACCTCTCGGTCGGCGGCCGGGCCCGGATCACCCTCGGCGGCCAGAATGCGACGCTACGGCGGGTTGCGCCGCCGTCGCTCCCCGACGATCGTCGCCGAGTCAGCCCGGCGTTGCGAGCGGCCGATCGCGGGCCAAATGCGACGCTCGATCTGTCCGTTCGGGCGACCGGCCCGCTCGGAAGCGTCGAACGCAGTTCGCTCGGCCTCGCACGCTACGAGTCGGGGGCCTGGAACGAGACGGTCTCTGCTCGCGGGCGTCAGGCCGTTGCTGAGGATGTCGCGCTCCCGGGTACGTACGCGTTGCTCGGCGATCGGGTCGAAGCGCTCAATATCACTGCCGTCGAGATGCCAGGTCGGGCCCGGCCCGGCGAGCGCGTGACGGCCACGGTCACCGTCGAGAACGTCATCGATTCGAGCGCGACCGAACAGGTCAGGTACACCGTCGGCGGGGTCACGCACAACACGACGAGGGCCACCCTCGCTCCCGGCGAGACGCGATCGGTCGATGTTTCGTGGACGGTGCCGCCCACAGCGGCCGTCGGCAACCGCACCCAGCGAATCGCAGTCGGTGAGAGTACTCGCACCGCGACACTGACCGTCGAGCCACCCACTGGTCGTCTGACGGGCCGCGTGCTCGGCGACCGCGACGGCCAACCCGTCGCGAACGCGACGGTCGTGGTCGACGGGCCGCGGGCCCACAACGTCTCGACGAACGCGACCGGGGCGTTCGTCGTCGACGGACTCGTCAGCGGCCACGCGTACACGCTCACCGTCGAGAAGCGGGGCTATACCGCCACCTCGAAAACGGTGACCGGTGACGCGAACGCGACCGTGACGCTCCGCCAGCGCGCGCGGTATCTGGGACTCTCCAGTGTCACCATCTCGTCGGCCGAGGAGTCCGTCGTGGCCACCGCGACGGTGACGAACCTGGGTCGGGAGAACTGGACCGCGCCCGTCGAACTGACCGTCGACGGTGTGGTCGTCGCAACGCAATCGATCACGCTCGCTCCGGGGCAGCATCGAGACGTTCGGATGGAGCGTGGAGCAAGGGCGGGCGAGTGGACGGTCGCGCTCGCGAGTCCGAACGAGTCGGTTGCCGCGTCGGTGACCGTCGAGAGTGACACGTCGTCGGGTGACGGTACATCGGACGATGGCAGCATCTCTATCGGCAATGGGTTCGACATCGAGACGCAGACGCCCACGGACGAAGTTCGCACGCCGGTCCAAACGACGACCACCACGGAGACAGCGACGACGACCGTCGAGACCACCACGACGACAGCGACGACGACC
>JBDGTN010000058.1:5321-6637 GCA_042216835.1 Halococcoides sp. | reverse complement strand
CTGCGACGACGGCGACCACGACCGACGAGACGGGCGGTGGCGGTGCCCCGGCAAGTGGGCTCCCGCTCGTTCCGATCGCCGGCCTCGTCGCGGTGGTCGCCGTCCTCGCCGTGGCCGTGGCCCTGATCGTCCGCCGGTCCTGATACGCATCGAGCGGAAACCCACCCTGTCAGGGTGGGAGGATGGCACTGGTCCCACGATGGTCGGGGTGATGCATGCCCGGTCCATCGCTGGATCGATCCGTGACCGGGAGTTCAGAAAGATCTTTTCTCGTTGCGCCCTCTGAATGAATTACGGACGATTTCGCGTCCGGACCGGGCCGGGGACTCTCTCGAACCATGATCGACGACACATCCGATCGACGCGCGGCATCGAATCGCAACCAGGATCGGCCGAGCCGGCGGACCTTCCTGGCGACGGTCGGGGCAGGGGTCGGAACTGGCCTTCTGGGGACGGGTCTCGCGGTTGACCCGGCGCAGGCGGTCCCGAGCGACGCCCCCGCGATCGACGCCCCCGGCGGTCAGTCCTGGCAGATGGTCTGGCGCGACGAGTTCGACGGGTCGATCGACGACGCCTGGACGCACGAGACCGGAGGGGGCTGTGGCGAACATGCCCGCCTCGACACCGACTGTTCGTGGGGCAACCAGGAAGAGCAGTACTACACCGCGGGTGAGAATGCCTTCGTCGAGGACGGATCGCTCGTCATCGAGGCCCGGGAGGAGACCGCCCCGAACGGCATCAACCAGTACACCTCCGGTCGGCTGAAGACCCAGGGCGCACACACGATGCAGTACGGCCGCCTGGACGTGCGCGCAACACTCCCCGAGGGGCAGGGAATCTGGCCGGCGATCTGGATGCTCGGCGGTTACAACTGGCCCGACGATGGAGAAATCGACGTGATGGAGTTTCTCGGCCACGACACCGACACCATCCACGCCAACGTCCACGGTCCCGGCTACTCGGGAGCCAATGGGATCAGTGGCTCCTACACCGATCAGTCGGTGAATTTCTCGGAGTCGGCCCACACCTTCTCGATGGTCTGGCAGTCCGACCGGATCGACTGGTATGTCGACGGCGAGCACTATCACAAGGTCACGCGCTCGGCAGTCGAGTCGGCGGGCCACCAGTGGGTGTTCGACCACGGCTTTTTCTTCTTGCTCAACGTCGCCGTCGGGGGTACCTGGCCGGGCTATCCCGACGCGTCGACGGACTTCCCACAGCGGATGGTCGTCGATCACGTCCGCCAGTACGCGGCCGTCGAGACGACGCCGACCGAGACGGAAACGCCGACGGAGACCAGGACGGAAACGCCGACG
>JBDGTN010000058.1:0-5221 GCA_042216835.1 Halococcoides sp. | reverse complement strand
CGTCCAGACGAGTACACAGACCGGCGTCCAGACGAGTACACAGACCGGCGTCCAGACGAGTACACAGACCGGCGTCCAGGCCCGAACGGCCCGCTCCACCCTATTTTCCGATCAGATCGATCGCCCCGTGTCAGTTGTACTCACGCCAGCGGTGTCCGCAGTCCTTGCACTTGAAAAACCGCGTCGGGGGTTCGTCGGCGGATCCGGTCTGTTTGATCGTGTAGTAGGCCACGCCGTGGCCGCATTCGTCGCAGGTCACGTCGTCGCTCGTGGGCTTGCCCTCGAAGGACGCGCCTTTCTCGGTCTCGATCACGTCGTCGTCCGATTGCTCGTCGGTGCTGACGAACTCCGCGGCCCGATCCGAATCTTTGGCCTCGCGCGCGCCACACTCCGAACAGACCATCGCATCGCCGTCGGCGTGCATCAGTGAGCCACACTCCTCACAGAACTGCATGGCTGGCCGTCGGGACGCGATCGTCAAAGAGTTCGCGGTCGTCGCTGTTGGCCGGTCACCACTCTTCGGCGAGGCGCTCGCGTTCGGCGACGATCGGACAGTCCGCGACGCGGGCGATGCCCATCGACGGGACGGCGAGAATGTCACAGCCGTCGTACGTGCAGGCGAATTCGGGAGGATCGGCGACGTGGGGACAGTCCCGACAGTACGATTCGATCGGCACCGCGCGAACGTCGCGCTCGCCCGTCTGGTCGAGGACCCGGGGCTCCTCGATGGGATCGATCGCCGACCACACGTCGTCCGGTGGCACATCGTCGACCTTCTCGAGGAGATCCTCGCTGGCGCCCGCGGGCGCCGTCGGGAGTCGATCGAACGGGACGCCCTCGTCGTCGGGCGCCCCGGCGGACTCCGGATCGACGCCCGTGGATTCGACAGCCCATCCGTCGACGGACGGATCGTCTCGATGCTCCGGGTCGCGGTCGGGGTCCGAATCGGCTGTGTCGTCGGAGTCCTCCGGTCGGTCGGACCCCTCAGCCATCGGACTCGACCTCCGGAGCGTCCCCGACCAGTGTCGAAGAGCCGAACCAGCCCGAAGATGGTTCGAGATCCGCGAAATCGCCCTCGCAATGGGGGCACCGACTCGCGGTCAGCAGTCCGAGGTCGACGGTACGGCCACAATCGGCACACGCGGCGTGATCCACGCCCGCGGCGTGGGCAGCACTCATGATCCGTTCGAGAGCGCGGTCCTCGTCCGATTGCTCGCGACTCTCGATGACTGCCCACGCGAGTCGGTCGAGTTTCTCCGCGATCTCGGAAAATTGCCGGTCGCACGCGCTTTCCGTGTCTTCGAGTCGCTCCTCCAGGGTGGCGATCCGATCGCGCAACTGTTCGGGATCCGGTCGCTGGCCGGTTTCGACCGCATCGACGCGGTCTTCGAGGGCCGCCAGGTCGCCTTCGTCCGCCGTCTCGGGATCGAGTCGCTCGACGACCGCGTCCGCGATGGCGTCCATCCGATCGGCGAGCACGGACGCCACGGCCGGTTCGATCGCCGATGCGGGATCCTCGGCGACCGATCGGTGCGCACGGAGCAGGTCCCCAGCAGCGGTATCGGGATCGGCGCCGTGGTCGTCCAGCCAGTCGGCGACCGCGTCGGGCACCTCGACCGCGAGCGTCCGACCGGCATCGTCGCTCATGCGCAGTCCGTTCTCCGGACGCAACCAAAAGCGTTCGGCACGGAGTACCACGATCGATAGCGTCTGTTCTCGCTCTGCCGGCCCCACGACGATCGATGGCGCGCTCCTCACCGGATCTTCCGAACGTCACTCACGCCGAAGCCCGCGTCGGTGATCTCGGTCTCGAAGCGGACGATGTCTTCGGCCTCGATCTCGGAGAGGACGCCACGGAACGACCGGACGATCATCGTCCGTTCGCGCTCGTTGCCCGCGCTTTCCCACGAGAACGCCAGCGTTCCCGTCGCCGCGTCGATCAGCCGACCCAGATCCGTCGGTTCGAGCGTATCACGACCGACGTGGACCAAAACGAGCGCCCCCCACTCCAGCGCGGCGCGTGTGAGCGCCCGCATCATGACGATCACCTCGTTCCAGGCGACGGTATCGCCGGGGGCTCCCACCAGATCGGACAGCGAGTCCACGATGACGAGGCTCCCGGGGGCGTGCTCGCTGAGGAGTTGCCCCACGCCAGCGAGCAGGCCCTCGCGATCGCCACTGCTCAACTCCGCGATCGAGGTCGCGGCCTCGCCGTACCAGTCTCGCGGGATCGGACTCGGCTGGAAATACCGCGACGCGAAGTCGTGGACCGTGATCGCCTCGAACGCGTCGTGAATCTCCGATTCGACCAGTCGTTCGATCTCCCAGCTGACCTGTTCTCGACTGGAGGTGACGGTGAGATAGTGGATCGCCTCGGGGAGACGGGCCCCGTCCGGGAGATCGCCGTAGTACAGGTCGTGGGTCTCGGCATCGGTCTGTCCGAGGGCGGTCATGATCGCCGTCGTCTGGACGAACGACCGGGCTCCGGCCCCCGCCTCGCCGGCACAGAGCACGACACTCCCCACCGGAGCGCCGCCACCCATGAGGCGATCGAGTCGGCGAATGCCGAACGGAATCCGCTCCATGCCCGCCGTTCGCGTCCCCGGCGCTTGGCCGTTGTGGCCGGACGCAGTGGCAGAAAGCGGGATCGCGATCGAACCCGGTCGACTACGCAGACAGCGTCTCGAACACGCGACCGGGGTTGGTCGAGAACACCCGTCGCATGGCGTCCTCGGGAACGTCCAGCGTGAGCACCTCCATGATCGCGACGTTGGGGTGGGCCGCGGGTGCGCCGCTGCCAAAGAGGACCTGCCCCGGGTACTCCATGATCGCCCGTTCGAGCGGGTCGCGGAGGCGCACGAAACTCGTGTCGAGATAACACTCGTCGTAACTGCCGAGCAACTCGATCATCTCGACGGCCAGGTGTTCGTCGAGGGGATAGCCACCGAAGTGCGCGACGATCACCGGAAAGGATCGCTCCAGCAAGGTTGCGGCGATGCGCTCGGGCGGGAATCGCCGCCCGCCGTGGACGATCACCGGCAGGCCGACCGCGTCGAGGCGATCGAGCACCGCCGGATCGGGCAGGCCGTCGACGCCAGGATCGAGTTTGAACCCCTCGAAACGGTCGTCGTAGGCGTACTGCTCGACATCCTCCGGCGGCGTCCCCGAAGTCGTCACCCGCCGTCCGGCGTTCACGAGTCGATCGAGTGGCCCGCCCCCGACGCGCCGGGAGCCGTCGAGGCGCGCGATCGGGACGAGCGATCGATCCACACAGAGCCGTGCGACGGCGTTGTTCGCCGCGAGATACCCGTCCTCGCGGGCCGCTGGAAACACGAGCGAACGGACGATGCCGGCCTGGTGCATCTCCCGTTCGAGGCCGTCCGGATCCGGCGCATCGCCCGGTCGGCGCTCGGGATCTGGCTCGAATCGCGTGTGGACATCGACCACCCGGAACTCGTGTTCCAGTTCGAGCATCACCCAATCCGGGGAGCGCCGGCACCTTAACTGGCCGGTCCACCGATGAAACATAAAGCCGGATCGTCCGGCGGTCGTCCGACCCGTCGGGGCCCCACTCGCGGTTGCCAGACGGCGCGACGAGCGCCGGGGATAGTAGCATTTATATAGAACCGCTAACGACCTTCAGGTGAGGAATTCCAATCATGTCATCCGGTCAGCGCCGCATGGGGGGCCAGCCCCTTTTCGTTCTCAACGAGGATAGCGATCGCACACACGGCAAGGACGCCCAGTCGTCGAACATCTCCGCGGGCAAGGCAGTCAGCGAGACCGTTCGCACGACGCTCGGTCCGCGCGGGATGGACAAGATGCTCGTCTCCGACGACGGGGATGTCGTGATCACCAACGACGGGGCGACCATCCTGGAGGAGATGGACATCGAACACCCCGCCGCGCAGATGATCGTCGAGGTCGCCGAGACCCAGGAAGACGACGTTGGCGACGGCACGACGACGGCCTCGGTCATCGCGGGCGAACTGCTCAGCCAGGCCCAGGATCTGCTCGACGACGATGTCCACCCCACCACGGTCGTCGAGGGCTACTACGACGCCGCGGACCTGGCCCACGAGGCGGTCGACGAGGTCGTCCTCTCGGGCGATCTGAGCGACGACCAGCTCGTGCAGGTCACGAAGTCGTCGATGACCGGCAAGGGCACTGGCGATGTCGAAGCCGACCCGCTCGCCGAGACCGCCGTCGAGGCGGTCCGCCACATCGATCGATTCGACGGGACGCGCGACGATATCGACATCGAGGGGAAGGTCGGTGGGTCGTCCTCTCAGACCGAACTCATCGAGGGCGTCCTGATCGAGGAGGATCCCGCCCACGAGAACATGCCGGTCTCGCTCGAGGACGCGACGATCGGGATCGTCGACGACGAACTCACGCTCAAAGAGAGCGAGATCGACGCCTCGTATGATGTCTCCAGCGTCGATCAGTTCGACGCCGCGCTCGACTCCGAACAGGCCGAACTCGATAGCTACGTCGAGGCGATCGACGAGGTTGGCGTCGACGTGCTGGTCACCGGTCGGAAGATCGCCGATCGCGTGCAGACTGGCCTCTCGCGGGCCGGCATTCTCGCCCTCCAGAACGTCAAAGATCAGGATATGGCGTCGATCCACCGATCGACGGGCGCCTCGCGCGTCAGCAGCGTCGACGAACTCGAAGCCGACGACCTCGGGACCGCCGACCGCGTCCACGTCGAGGGGCCGGAGGGCGACGAGATCGTCTTCTTCGAGGGCGGTGCCGGATCGGAGTCCGTCACGCTGTACGCCCGCGGTGGGACCGACCACGTCGTCGACGAACTCGAACGCGCCCTCTCGGACGCCGTCGATGTTGCGCTCGCCGCGATCCAGAGTGGGAACGTCGTGCCCGGTGCTGGCGCGACCGAGATCACCGTCGCGGACTACCTCCGCGCCGAGGCCGCGAGCATCGAGGGCCGCAAGCAACTCGCCGTCGAGGCCTTCGCGGACGCGATCGACGTGATCCCGCGGACGCTCGCCGCGAACACCGGCATGGACCCGATCGACGCGCTGGTCGAACTGCGGGCCGCCAACGAGGAGGGCGACACCGTCGGCATCATCTCCGAGGGCCAGACCGGCATCATCGAGGACCCCGCCGAGCACGGCATCCTCGACCCCGCCGCTGTGAAACACGAGGCCATCGATTCGGCGACCGAGGCCTCGACGATGATCATCCGGATCGACGACGT
>JBDGTN010000050.1:0-15776 GCA_042216835.1 Halococcoides sp. | reverse complement strand
CGCACGCCGGGCCGGTCGGCCACGGACTGCCGCCGCAGACGGGCCTTCGACAGCTACTTTCCGGGGGCCGACCCACGCTATCGCATGTACGTCGGACGCTTCGTCGTCGTCGCACCGTCGCTGGCCGCGTATCGCGTCTCCTCGCGGTCGTTCCCGAACCGTCGGGCGCGCGAGCGCGAGGGCGCCGTCACCGTCGAGCCCACGCCCGATGCGCCCGAGACCGACAATCCCTACATCGCGTACAACTGCCTGCGGACGACCGATCGCGGTGCCGTCATCGGCAACGGCAGCCACGTCGATCCGATCGCGGAGAAACTCGCCCGTGGCTATCCCGCCCGCGACGCCCTCGTCGAGGCACTCCACGCCCTCGATTTCGAGAAAGACGACTACGATACCCCTCGGATCGCGGGCGTCGTCGGCGATGGATCGGCCGTCACGGACTCGTTCGTCGGGATCGTCCGGCGGGACGCTCTTCTGGTCGAGGCCGTCGACGAGCCCACGCTGGTCGCGACCTACGAACGGAATCGGCCCGAATCCATCGATTTCGGCGCCGAGAGTGCCGCCGACGCCGCTCGCGAAGTCTTCGACATGGCGTTCGAGCATCCGGTCGCCGCGGCGGGCCTCGCCCGCACCGCCGGCGAGTTCGAGACCGGCGTCGTCAACGAGTGAGTGCGGCCGCGGACCCAGATCCGGCACCGATCGTCACCGGGTCATCTCGGCGAGGTCGGCGACGAAATGCGAGAGGTGGAGTCGATCGTTCGTCCCGGTTTCGAGATCGAAATCCACGTCGGCAGCCAGCTCGACCACGCGCGCAAGACGATCGCCGGCGTATCTCGATCGGGCCGCCCCGAGAATGTCCTCGAGGACTTCCTGGCCAGTGTGGCCCTCGTCGATCAGTTGCTCGTCGATCAGCGACCGGGCATCCTGAAACGCGCCGTCCTCGGCCGCCTGGAGGATGTCGTCGGCCGCCTCGTCGGTCTCGACCGCCGAGAGCGTCTCGTAGGCGGCCTCCATGGTGATCTCGTCGGCCTCGACGGCCGTGGTCTGGGCCGCGAGGATCGCCCGGCGGAGATTGCCGTCGGCGTAGCCCGCCACGTATTCGAGACCGTCGTCGGTGGCCGTGACGCCCTCGCGCTCGCAGATGGTCGCGAGCACGCCGACGATCTCACCGATCGTTGGCGCGCGCACGGCGACCGGATAACACCGCGATCGGATCGGCGGGATGACGGCGCCGGGCCGGCGGGTCGCGATGACGAACTGCGTTGCCTCGTGGTACCGCTCCATGATCCGGCGGAGTGCCTGCTGGAAGTCCTGCCGCATCGCGCCCGCGTCGTCGAGCAGGATCGTCTTGTACGACCCGGCAACCGGCGAATAGCTCGCGATCTCCTTGAGGACGTGATTGACGAGATCGGCCTTCGAGGAGTTCCGCCGGCGCGTGGCGTCGAGAAACGACCCAAACCGGGGATCGTCGGCCAGATCGGACTTCGACATCGCGAACAGGTCGGCGACGTTGATCACAACGTAGTCGTTGTCGGCATCCGCGTGGGCCGCCCGCGCGAGTGCGCCCACGGCGGCGGTCTTGCCCGATCCGCGCGGACCGTGGACGAAGGCGTTCATCGGCTCTTCGATCAGCGTCCGACAGTGCTCGCGCACCTCCGACTGGGGCAGATCATCGATCGACGGCGCGTGCACGGTCGTCCACAGCGGCCCCTCCATACCCGTTCCAGCAGCGCCAGCGAAAAGAAGGCGTTCATCGCGGGCAGCGGTCGGCCCGGGTGCGCGATAGACGGTCGATTCGTCCGCTCAGGCCATCGGGATCGACTGCTCGGCTTCGAGCAGTTCGTGATACCGGTTGCGGATCGTCACTTCCGAGATGTCCGCGACCTCGCTGACGGCGGCCTGGGTGGTCTTCTCGTTGGTGAGCAGGGATGCAGCGTAGACCGCCGCCGCAGCGAGGCCGACCGGCGATTTTCCGGAGTGGACGCCCATTTCTTTCGCATTCTGGAGCAGTTCCCGGGCGCGGTGCTCGGCCTCTTCGGAGAGGTCGAGATCAGAAGCGAAGCGGGGCACGTAGCTCTCGGGGTCGGCCGGTTTGACTTCCAGACCGAGTTCCCGGACGACGTACCGGTACGTGCGGGCGATCTCGTCTTTCTCGACCCGGGAGACCTCGGTGATCTCGTCGAGACTGCGGGGCACGCCCGCCTGGCGCGCAGCGGCATACACCGCCGACGTGGAGACGCCCTCGATCGACCGCCCGGGGAGCAGATCCTCGTCGAGCGCGCGCCGGTAGATCACACTCGCGGTCTCGCGGACGTTCTCGGGCAGGCCCAGCGCCGAGGCCATGCGATCGATCTCGCCGAGTGCCTGCTTGAGGTTGCGCTCCTTGCTGTCCCGCGTCCTGAAGCGCTCGTTCCACTTGCGCAGGCGCTGCATCTTCTCGCGCTGGCGTGCGCCCAACGAGTTGCCGTAGGCGTCCTTGTCCCGCCAGTCGATGTTGGTCGACAGGCCCTTGTCGTGCATCATGTTCGTCGTGGGCGCGCCCACGCGAGACTTCTCGTCTTTCTCCTGGGCGTCGAACGCACGCCACTCGGGCCCGCGGTCGATTTCGTCCGACTCGACGACGAGACCACAGCCGTCACAGACGGTCTCGCCGTGTTCGTCGTCGACGACGAGGTTGCCCGAACACTCGGGACAGACCAGATCGTTCTGTTCGGTATCTTCCTCTTCGACGGTCGTTTGCGATCGGAGTGACGTTTCGCTCATGGCTAAAGGGTGCCTCCCGGTCCATTGTTCCGAGAACCCGGAAAGCGGTCGGTGAAATGTCGGTTTGTCAGAATCCTATTTAATGGTTGTGGTATCGGACCGAGATGGCGACGGACGGTCGGCGACGCCGCCGTTCGGTACCGTCTACCACACGGACTGAAGTCAGTCCTCGGTCACCGGTCGATCCTCGGTCATCTCCGCCGGCGCCTCGCTGACCGCTTCGGTGAGCGAGACGTTGAGCCAGACCATAGCAACGAGGCCGCCGACGACGGTCACGGCGTTTTTGACGGCGTGGTCGAGGATCGCCGCCCCGAGCGCGACCGCCGGGGAAATCGGCACCAGTGCGACGACGATCACGGTAAAGGCCCCCTCGTAGAGGCCGAGACCGCCCGGCGAGAGCGGCAGCACTTTCGAGAGGTTGCCCACGCTGACCGCGAAGAAACTCACGGCGATCAGCGCCGGGAGCGCGATCGACACGTCGAACGCCGAGAGCACCAGCAGTGCCGTGATCACGTCGAGCGTCCAGATCGCGACACTCGACGTGCCGACGACCAGAAACGTTCGAGCGTCGCTGGTGACGACCTGAACGTCGCCGACGAACTGCGCGACGAGGTCGGCGACCCACCGCGCGTAGGAATCCTCGGAGAACAGTGCGACGACCCGGCGCGCGTAGTTCCGGTCGGTCTGGGCCGATAAGATAATCGCGACGACCGCCGCGACGACGCCGGTCGAGACGACGAGTGCCGCGACCATCGCGACGCGGGCACTCGCCTGGCTCTCGGCGTCGAGACCGGGAACCCCTTCGAAGAGCGCGCGCTGGAGTGACGCGATCTCGCCGGTGACGACGAGGCCGATCAGGACCAGACCCGCGATCGCCGCGATCGTGAGGAGATCGAACACGCGCTCGACGGCCAGCGACGCCGCACCGGAGGGGTACGGCACCGACCGGCGGGCCTTGACGACGTAGGCCCGGATCGCGTCGCCCATCCGCGCCGGAATGACGAGATTGCCAGTCTGGCTGATGAAGATCGCCCCGGTCAGAAAGCCCCAGCCTTCGCGATAGTCCTGTCGGGCGAGAATATCCCGATAGCGAATACCCCGGAGCGGCCACGAGCACAGATAGACGACGGCCCCTGCAGCCACGAACACGGGATCGGCCTGCCTGAGTTCGGCCAGGACTGCCCCGAAGTCGATATATCGGGTCATCAGCACAATCGCCAGAACGACGAGGCCGGTCCCGGCCGCCATCGACCGTCGGCGGGTGATCCGTGGACTCACCCGGAGTTGCCAGGCCGTCCGGACGATCTGGCTGCCCATCCCGAGCACGTCGCGCACCAGATCGACCTTCGAGTCGCCTTTCGGTTCCCACTCGACGGCGATCTCTCTGACCTCGTAGCCCGCGCGCTGGGCCCGAACGAGCACCTCGGTATCCCAGAACCAGTGCTCGTCCTCGACATCGTCGAGCAGATCATCGAGGACCTCGCGATCGAACGCTTTGAACCCACACTGGTGGTCCTGGAGTTTCGATCCGATCAGCGCCCGGACGAGCAGGTTGTAGCCCCGACTCGGAATCGAGCGCTTGAACGGCCGATCGGCACTCGCGCCGGGATCCAGGCGCGATCCCGTCGCGACATCGGCGGTGCCGTCGTGGACCGCTCGAACGAGTTCGCGGAGATGCTGCATATCGGTCGCGAGATCGGTATCCAGATACGCAACTGTCCGGCCGTTTGCGGCCTCGAAAGCGTGTTCCAGCGCGCCGCCCCGTCCGAGCCGTTCGTCGCTGTGGACGTGTCGAACGCGATCGTCCTCGCGGGCGAGTCGATCCGCAATGTCGGGCGTGCGGTCCTCGCAGCCGTCTTCGGCGACGATGACCTCGAACCCGCCGTCGGGATCGGACGCCTCCAGCGTCTCGACCGTGATCGCCACCGTGTCGGCGATCCGATCGGCCTCGTTGTAGGCCGGCAGGACGACGCTCACCCCCCGATGAGCGTCCATTGTGTCACCGGAGGGGCCAGACGATCAAGAGTGTTCCGGGCCAGACCGCACTACTCGACGGTGACGAACGGATCCAGATCGACGGGGAGCTCCGCGGTCGAGTCGTACGGTCGATCGACGACGACATCGCCCGCTCGATCGGCCCCCACGCCCGGCAGCGCTTGGAGGTCGGTCATCGACGCGCGATTGACCGCCAGCGGGTAGGGCACGCCCGTCACCGACCGGAAGCCGTGATCGGTGATCGCCACGTCGACGGTCGCCCCCAGTTCGCGCTCGCCCGGAATCGCGACGAGCAGCGGATACGTCCCGAGTTGCCGGCCGAACGTGCGGCCGTTCTCGTGATATTCGAGGTGGACATCCTCCAGCACCGTCCCCGCCGGGGCGACCCGTTCGAGCATCGGTCGATCGATCGACTCGCGAATGTCGCGCTTGTACGATTGAAACCGGTCCGCGTGGGCGTCCGCGAGGTCGGTCCCCACCTCGGCCATCTCGGTGCCTTCGAACGTCATGACCTGGCGAATGTTGATCCGCCGGACCATCAGTCCCGATTCGAGAACGCGATCGAGAAACCGGCGGTTGTGGGCGAACGTGGCCTCGCGTTCGCCCTTGAGTCCGTGAACGAGGTTGATCCCCGGCAGGAGTTTCGGGAGTCGCGTCGTGCCGTCGGTCGTCTCCGGTCGCCAGCCAGCCACCTCGTTGACGGTCTCGATCGCCCGGAAACACTCGTCGGCGCTGACCTGGAGCTCGTTTTCCTCCCGGACGTGTGGATCGGCCGATTCGAGGCCGAACGCCGCGGTATCGCCCGCCGTATTGTACTCCGCGATCGTCGCGAGTGCCCGGCGGGCCCGATCGGGAAACTCCACGATCGTGCGCGGGTTGATATTGTCGAGATGGAGCGTCTGCAGGTCGGGGACGGCCTCGCGAATGCCACGGTAGAGTCGCTCGATGGCGTCGGGATTCGGTCGCCGACCGTGATCGAAGGCGAGCAGGTCGGCCTGCCGGCCCAGGCGGAAATGTCGGACGCCGTGATCGGCGAGGGCCGCGACCTCATCGACGATGGCCGTCGCGTCCCGAAAGGTCGCGTCGCCGTACAGCGGTTCCGTACAGAACGAGCACCGGTAGGCACAGCCCCGCCCGGTCTCGATCTCGCAGATGAGATAGTCGGGGTGGTTGGGGTGCTGTTCGACGACGAAGGCGCCCGCCTGCGCCCACCGGGAGGCCTCGCTCAGATCGCGATACCGGTGCTCGAAGCCCCCGAGGTCGTTCTCGACGAGGTCGTGGGCGGCCGCCCCGACATCCGCACCGGCCACGTAATCGAAATCCAGGTCGTCGCGTTCGGTCTCGGTCCGGCCCTCGGTCTCGCCGACGCCGAACCGCACCGGCCCGCCCATCAGCGTCGTCCCGTCGGCCGTCCAGGCCACTTCGCGGGCCTCCTCGGGCCCGGCGGGCGTCCCGCCCACGTACTGCCCGGGAACGGTCATCCCCCCGACATAAACCACGAGGTCGGCCTCGGCCACGTCACCCCAGTGCTGCCGCTCGTCGCGAAGCGCATCGATCGTGTGATACGTTATCGCATCTCTTTCGACACCCGCCTCGACGAGCGCACCGGCGGCATACCGGGGGTAGGTAGACAGGTAGGGTGGCACGCCGAAGTGGGCCGGTTCGTCGACGTACCCGTCGACGATCGTCACGTCGGTCATCGTCCGGGATACTGGACACGAGCGTAAAAACTGTGGCCCCGTCCGGTCGGTGTCGGCACGAAGTATCCCCCAGGATCCGATCGGCCATCACGGTGGTGTGACCGCGACCGGGGTCGTCGGCTCGCGGTCGGCCAGCTCCTGGTCAGACAGTGTCGTCCAGTAGAGGCGACCGTCGTAGCGGACGAGATACTCGTACTCGGTATATTCGCCGTAGATCGGCTTTTCGTCGCGGAACCGATCGACCAGTCGCGTCCAGGCCTCCGTCCGTCTCATCTGGTAGTGGGAGTCGCCGATCGCGTCCTCGACGATCGAGCGTTCGGCGTCGGTCAGCCCCGAGAGCGTGAACGCGTACTCCGAACGGAGGTCGCTCGCCAGTTCCGCGGCGGACCTCGCGACGCGGACGGCCTCGTAGCGGTAGGTGTGGGCGGTCACCGCGCGCTGGCCATCGTTGACGATGCGCACGGGTTCGCCCTCCACGAGCGACACGTCGTACTCGCTGGTTGGAACGAGCACCGACCGATCGCGCTCCTCGGCGGTATAGATCTCGCCGAATCCGATCGCTGGCGGCCGGGAATCGGCCTCGCTCCCCACGATACGGCGAAGTTCCTCGATCGGAACGACGCGCCGATCGACCGCGGGGAGGTCCGCGGAGGCGATCGCAGGCCCCGAGGTGTCGTTCGGGGCGATCTCGAACCGGACGGCGTACTCGGTCCGGGTCGTGTTCTCGACGATCGTCGGGGAGACGGCGTAGTAGCCATCGTCGGCCGCGACCGGGCGCTCGGACTCGAACGGCGGTCGACGGCCGGTCGCGATCGCGTTCTCGCCGTCGATCGCGTCCGCGACGAGCGAGCGGTGATCGATTTCCTCGAGTGCGATCGACGCGTGCTCGGCGACCGCGCTGTCGTGTGGAACCGGGTCCATCGACAGCGATCCCGAGGCCGAACAGCCGGCCAGTCCCGCGAACACGGCGAGGGCGGCGATCGCGAGGACGTGCCGTCAGTGCATGATCGCCGATCGAAGCGTCGCGGTGTATGCTTTGGGGAGGCGTCAATCGGTGGCCGATTCGCCGATCACTCGATCACGTACGTCGTGGCCGCCACGTCGAACAGGCGCTGGTGATCGTCGGAGACGGCGATGGCGACGATTGCGACGATCGCCTGGAGCGGTCCGAACAGCGCGATCGAGGGAATGTTCCGGACGACCACCTGCCAGAGCGCCGGTGGCGCTCCCGTCTCGTCGACCACCCGGAGATCGAGCACTCGCTTCCCTGGGGTCTGACCGTCCCAGACCGTCTCGAACAGGACGTTGTAGGGGAGCCTGAGGAGGAACTGCCCGATGGGGGCGCCCCACACGAGCGCGACGAGCACTCCCGCAAAGATCGGTTCGCCCCCGCTGGCCATCAGCCCCGCCATCAGTGGCACCGCGATCGCGGCCGCAATCACGTAGAGGGCGATGTTGTCGAGGATCTGCGCCACGATTCGCTCGCCGAGCACGTCGGTTCGGTCGGTGTCGAACGATACAGACATCGATCGGGTGATCGTCGCTCGGAGGATCTATACATTGCGATCCGCGGACCCGAACGGTTTAGCGCCCTCCGATCGAAGCGCCGACGATGACCGCCCCGGACGGCGACGCACTCTTCGACAACGATCTGATCGTCGCCGACGCACTCGAACGACGGGCCTACCAGCTCGACCTGGCCGCGAGTGCCGCGAGCGATCACACGCTGGTCAGCCTCCCCACGGGGCTGGGCAAGACGACGGTCAGCCTGCTCGTCGGGGCCCATCGCCTGTCGACCCGCGGCGGGACGATTCTCCTGCTCGCGCCGACGAAACCGCTGGTCGAGCAACACGCCGCGTTCTACCGCGAAACCCTCCACCTGGACGACGAGGCGATCGTCGTGTTCACCGGCGAGGTTCGACCCGACGATCGCGCCGATCTGTGGACCGACGCACGCATCGTCATGGCGACCCCGCAGGTCGTCGAGAACGACCTCCTGGGCTCGCGGATCGATCTGCGCGAGGTGACCCACCTCACCGTCGACGAGTGCCACCGCGCCAGCGGCGACTACCCCTATGGCTTCGTCGCCGAGCGGTACCACGCGACCGCCGAGGACCCGCTCGTCACTGGCATGTCGGCCTCGCCGGGCGAGGATCGCGAGGCGATCCTCGCGGTCTGTGAAACCCTCGGGCTCCGGTCTGTCGCAGTCAAGACCCGCGAGGACCCCGACGTGGCCGAGTACACCCACGACACCGACATCGAGTGGGAGCGCATCGAACTGCCCGAGGCCGTGATCGAGATCCGTGACGGCCTCGCGGACGTGATCAGCGACCGCCTGGCGACGCTGAAAGACCTGGGGGTGACAGACCGGACCGATCCCAACCTGCCCGAGCGAGAGATCAACGCGATCCAGGGCCGCGTCCAGGAGCTGATGGACGCCGACCAGTCCGAGGGCTACGAGGCGATGTCGTATCTCGCGGAGGTGCGCAAACTCCGGACCGCGCTGACCTACGTCGAGACCCAGAGCGTCGAATCACTCCGCCGGTATTTCGAGCGCCTTCAGGAGGCCGCGCGCTCCTCGGGCGCGTCGAAGGCCGACCAGCGACTGATCAGCGATCCGCGGGTCCGCGAATCGATCGATCGCGCCCGCGAGTTCGGCGACCTCCACCCGAAATTCCGGCGCGTCCGCATGCTGATCGCCGAGACGCTCGGCATCGAGGACGGCGAGCGCGTGATCGTCTTCACCGAATCTCGGGACACCGCCGAGGAGCTCGTCGACTTTCTCTCCGAGCACTTCGAGACCCGGAAGTTCGTCGGGCAATCCGACACCGAGACCAGCGAGGGCATGACCCAGACCGACCAGCAGGAGACGCTCGAGGCGTTCCGCGCGGGCGCATTCGACGTGCTCGTCTCGACGAGCGTCGCCGAGGAGGGCCTCGACGTGCCCGAGGTCGATCTGGTCTGTTTTTACGAGCCAGTCCCGACGGCGATCCGGGCCGTCCAGCGCAAGGGCCGCACCGGCCGCCAGGCCGCCGGGCGCGTCCACGTCCTCATCGCCGAGGACACCCGCGACGAGGCGTACTTCTGGAAGGCCCGCCGCGACCAGAAGCGGATGCACGAGGAACTGGAGACGCTGAAATCCCTCGAAGGCGATATCGAGTCGGCGCTTCGCGAAAGACCGGCCTCGGACGCCGCGCCAGCGGCCGATCGACCCGACCCGCGCGACCCGGCGACAGCGGGCGACGCCGCGCCCTCGGCCGATGGCGGCCAGACCGACCTCGGTGCCTTCGAAGGCGACGTGCCGGGCGACTCCACCGAGGAGGACGGCCACGACGGGCCCGGAGAGACGACCGGAGACGAAGGCGAGACCGGCGAGGCTGCCGCGGCGACTGTCCCCGATCCGGACGCGATCGAGGCCGATACCGTCGAGGGCGAGCGGCCCGATCCACCCGAGAGCGACGACGGCGTCGAGATCGTGATCGACCAGCGCGAACTCGACAGCGCGATCGGGCGGGATCTGGCGCGCCGCGAGGGCGTCGAGACCCGTCTGGAGACGCTGGCCGTCGGCGACTACGTCGTCTCGGATCGGGTCGTCGTCGAGCGCAAGACCGTGGCCGACTTTCTGGACTCGCTGACGGGTGGCGATCGATCGGTGTTCGAGCAGGTCAAAAGCGACGCGCGCTACTACGAGCGACCGGTCGTGATCATCGAAGGCGAGGGGCTGTTCGGGGAGCGCAATGTTCACCCCAACGCGATTCGCGGCGCGCTGGCCTCGCTCGCGACCGACTTCGGCGCGAGCGTGCTCCGGACGAGCGATAGCGAGGGCACGGCCGCGATGGTCGCGACGCTCGCCGAGCGCGAGCAATCGCGAGCCGACCGGGAAGTCAGCGTCCACGGCGAGAAACAGTCCCGGACGCTGGCCGAACAGCAAGAATACACCGTCGCCTCCATCGCCGAAGTGGGACCGGTGACCGCACGATCGCTGCTGGAGGCGTTCGGATCGGTCGAGGCGGTCGTGACCGCCGACACCGAGGAGTTGTGCTCGGTCGAAGGCATCGGCGAGATCACTGCCGAGCGCATCCGCGAGGTCGTCGGGAGCGCCTACCAGCCATAGCGAGACCATCGCCCGGAGCGACGGCTTCATCGGGTCGGCAGACGAGTGGCTGCCATGGCGACTATCCGGCCCGTTCAGGCGGACGAACTCGACGAACTGCTCGACCTGTACGGCCATCTATACGAGGAGCGCCCCGGGCGAACGCCTGATACCGAGGACGCCTGGCTGACGCTCCAGGCCGACGACGCGACGGTCGTGCTGGCGGCCGTCACCGACCGACTCGTCGCGGCCTGTCAACTCGCGATCGTGCCCGCGGTCGCCCGAGAGGGCCGGCCGTTCGGCGTGCTGGAGTACGTCGTCACCCACGCCGACCACCGCGGCGAGGGCCACGGCACGCGGGTGGTCGAGCGAGCGATCGAACGCGCCGAGAAGCAGGACTGCTACAAACTCGTGATCCAGACGGGGCGCGAGGACGACCGCGTGGCGAGCTTTTACGAGCAGTGCGGGTTCGATGCCGACGCGACGACGGGTTTCGCGATGACCCTCGACGGAGACTGAATCGCGACGGGGAATGGCACGCCGCGGTCAGACGCAAGGAGACGCCCCGTCAGCGCCGCGCCCACCAGACCCGATACGCCCGGAGCACGATTTCGTAGGCGACGCCGATGCCGATCGCGAGCGCGACCGACCGGAGCGGCGCGAGCGTCACCGACTGGAAGGTATCCAGGAAGATCGGGACCGGACTGGACAGATAGCCCGCGAGCAGGGCGAGCGCCCACACCGAGAACCGCGCGCGCTTGAGAATCCGGTTGAAGCGGTCCGCCCGGCGCTGCCGGCCCGCCCCGCGGCGGTACTCGCGGATGGTGTAGGCGATGTACTCGAAGATCGCCACGATCACGAGTGCGACCAGCAGCGGCGTGATCGCTTCGAGATCGTAGCTCGCGAGATAGTCCTTGACGAACGTCGGAACGGCCGCGTAGTAGCCCGTCGGGAGCGGCGCGGGACTGGCGACATAGCCCGCGATCGCGCCAGCGAGCCACGCCAGCGGTCGCCGCCGGGTCAGCGCCTCGGGCGTCGGCCAGATCGTCCCCGTGCCGGACCAGCGCAACAGGAGGAGCGTCCCCTCGAACAGGCCGACCATCGTCCCCGCGACGAGGAACGGTCCCATCCCGGTCGGGTCCGCCCCGAAGATAAAGGAGACCGCGAGGAACGCGCCCCAGAAGTACATCCGCTTGTTCGCGAGCCAGCGCCGGGAGGTGACGTTCATCATCACCGCGAGGACGATCAACAGTGGAATCTGGAACGCCAGCGCGAACAACCCGAGCATCATCACGATCAACTCGAAGGTACGACCCAGGCTGAACCAGATCTCGGCGGCGCCCTGCGTGTAGAAGTGAAAGTACGTGAACAGCAGCGGGAGGACCAGAAAGTGCGCGAAGAGCAGTCCGGCGACGCCGAGCGCGAGGCTGGTCGGGACCGAGGCGAGATAGTAGCGCCGCTCGCGGGGATACAGCCCCGGGCGCATGAACCGATAGACCTGATAGACGACCGCGGGAAGGGCCGCGACGAACCCGCCCAGCGTCGCGACCTTCAGCCGGGCGAACATCAGAGAGAGCGGGTGATAGACGCGCGGACAGGCCAGCGACTGGGCGGTCGATGGACAGGTCTCGATCGTCCCGGGCAGGTATGAAAACCACAGGAAATTGATGATGTACTCGCCGAACGGGAAGGCGAGGGCCGCCACCGCGCCGGTGATCAGGACGACGACCCCGAGTCGGCGGACCATCTCCTCGATGTGCGCGCCGAGGGGCATCTCCTCGTCGTCGGGGGCGCCGGTGTCGGTCGGTCTGGCCGCCTCGTCGCGCCCGCTCCGCGTGGGAGCAGCGTCCGGATCGGGGGAGAGCGTCTCGTCCGATCGGGCATGCATCGACTCCTCGGTCGCGAGTCGGCCCGTCAGAAAGTCGTCCTCGGGCCCGTGACCCGCGCCGTCGGCCACTCGTTCGTCCGTTCGGGGGGCGTGGGACAGCCACGCGGTCGCCGCACCCGGACTGGCGTGTTCGCCGGTTCGCGGCCCGCGTTCGGGGACCGGACGCGCCCGGTCGACGGCGGGATCGCCCCGCGAGTGTGGTTCGCCGGTCGGCCCGGCCGCCGGAGTGCGTCGCGGTCGCGGCCGCGGGCGATACGGCCGGTCGGGAGCCTCGCGGCGTCGCGCGCTCGCTCCCGGACGATCCGGGGCGGACGCCCCCATCGCAGTCCCGCGATCCGTGCGTCGGGACCGACCCGTCTCGCCCCGACCGGATATGTCGCCGTCGCTCGCCGTCGCAGCGCTCCGGTCCAGCGGGCGGCGCGGCTCAGACGCTGTGCCGGCCCGCCAGTCGCGTCGAATGCCGACTCGATCGGGATCATCGCCGAACCCGCCGGTCCGCGCTCCGCCCATACTGACGGGCGCTTTGACCCGGCCTGTTGTAAGCTTTCTTTTCGTGGCCGGGGCGCAGTCTGGCGATGAATAGGTTGATAATGGCGAGGACGTAACCCAGCGGACGAATGGCCGACCTCGGCATCGACGAGGACACGAAACGCACGGTTGCGGCCGGTCGAGAGACGCTGGGGGATATCCTCTCGACGGCCCAGCGGAAGCTCCAGATCGTGTTCATGGTGTTCGTCGTCGGGCTGATCGGTTCGATCTGGATCCTCCGAGCGTTCGTCTGGCAGCGGCTTCGCGCCGATCTGTTCGAGGGGATGGCGCCCCCGATCGCGCGCAAGACCCAGGTCATCGCCCAGACGCCGTTCGATGTCATCTTGCTCCAGGCCAAGATCGGCGTGTTCGTCGGCATCGTGCTCATCATCCCGGTGATCATCTACTACTCCCGGGATGCCCTCAGGAGTCGAGGGCTCTGGCCCGGCCGGTTCTCGGCCTGGAAGATCGCCGGCTTCGCGGTCGCCGTCGCTGGCCTCTTTCTCGGCGGCGTCGCGTACGCCTACGTTTTCTTCTTCCCCCTGATGTTCGACTTCCTGGCGACGAACGCGGTCAGGGCCGGATTCACGCCCGCGTACTCGATCGTCAAGTGGGTCCATTTCATCGTCCTGCTCTCGCTGTCTTTCGGCCTGGCCGCCCAGTTGCCGCTGGTGATGAGCACGCTCGCACTCGCCGAAATCGTCCAGTACGAGACCTTCCGCGACAAGTGGAAGATCGCGGTCATCACTCTCTACGCTGGTGGCGCGATCTTCACGCCGCCCGACCCGATCACCCAGATCATGTGGGCGACGCCGCTGGTCGGGCTCTACGCCATCAGCCTCCGTCTCACAAAGACGCTCGTGATCGCCAAGCGAAGTGGCGAGGCACTGGATGTCCGCGTGATCGCGCGCCAACACTCGAACGTCCTCGCGGGGAGTGCGCTGGTGGGCGGCGTCGTCACCTACGTCGCTGTCGTCTCGGGCGGGCTGACCCACCTGAATGCGGCGGTCCGGGCCCTCCCGTCAGGCCTTCGACCGCGTCCGACGCCGAACTACGATATCCTCGCACGCACGTCCGACGCGTTGCTCGCGGCGGCCGCCCCGGGCTTCGATCCCGCTGCCGTCGCCGGCCGGACCGTCGAACCGGTCTACTTCACCGATCCGTTCCCCAATCTGGCCCGGGCGATCGGGATCTCGCGGCCGACGCTCGCGGTCGCACTCGCCGTCGTCGCCGGCGTGATCGTCGCTCTGCTCATGCTCTACCGGACCATCACGAAGGCCTTCGCCAGCGACGAACTCGCGATGGCCGCCGTGCGTGACCCCGAGGATGTCGACATCGGCGCGCTCTCGGCCCACGAGGTCCGGAAAGCTCCCCTGGAGGTCTTCCGCGTCATCGACGAAGACGAGGCGACCGCCTACGCCGGCAAGGCCCTCGAGGCCGACGACGCCGAGACGGCCGAGGCCATCCTCCAGCGGTTCGATGCCGCCCAGTCCGCCGAAGAGGGGGCCGACGACGTGCCCGAGGGCGAGGTGCCCGACGACGCGAGTGCCGGGGACGCCGACGGCGAAACAGCCACCGAGGAGGAGGGCAACGTCTTCACGAACACCGCGACGGGGATGATGGGCGCGTTCACCGACGACGACCCCGACGAGGAGGACATCGGCGGGTACTATCGCGACATCACGTTCATCCTCGACTCGATCACCTCGAAGGCGTTCCGACTGGTCGCAGTGTTCATGATCATCAGCGCGGGCGTGTTCGTCTGGCTCTATCGCGGCGGGATGGGCTGGATCAAATCGCACTTCGTGGGCCTGGCGATCGTCGACTCCGACGCGATCAACATCGTCACGCTCCATCCCGTCGAACACCTGGTCTTCGAGATCAAGGTGGGCGTCCTGATCGGACTGGTCTTTACCGTGCCCATGCTGCTGTATTACGCCTGGCCGGCGTTGAAAGAGCGCGGCTACGCCTACGGCGATCGGCGGACCTGGCTCGTCTGGGGCGGGTCGATGGTCGTCGGCCTGACCGCTGGTGGCCTGTTCGGGTTCGCCGTGGTCGCTCCGGCCGTGATCTCCTGGCTCGTCCAGGACGCGGTCCGCGCGAACATGATCATCGCCTATCAGATCAAGAACTTCGGGTGGCTGGTTGTTTACACGACCATCGGCGTCGGCCTGCTCGCCGAGGTCCCGGTGTCGATGGTCCTCTTCCACTACGGCGGCATCCTCACCTACGACGCGCTCCGCCGGCACTGGCGGGTCGCAGTGCTGGGATCGTTCGTACTGACGACGCTGATCACCTCTCAGGGCGTCGCGAAGATGCTCGTCCTCGGGGTGCCGATTGCGTCGACGTACCTGATCGGACTGGGCGTCGCGTGGGTGTTCACCCTCGGCGGTCGTCTCGGGCCCGATCGAAACCTCCAGGTCGTCCGCGATCGGGTGTAGCGACCCCACTGCCACCCTGCGCCTGTCACGTGGTCACACGACGGGCGTCGTGTCCACATCCTTTTGGGCGCTCGGCACCTGAAAACGGACATGAGCGAGTTCGACGAGGAGGCCGAACGCGAGCGCCTCCGCGAGCAATACGAGCGCGACAAGGCCGACCGGGAGTCGACCCAGCGCATGAGCGACCTCCTGCTCAAGGGGGCGACGATGACCAACGCCCACTGCGGGACCTGCGGCGACCCGATCTTCCGGCAGAACGGCGACGAGTTCTGCCCGACCTGCCAGGAGTCGGTCGACATCGACGACGCGGAGGGCAGTTCTCCCACTGCAGGCGGCGAAGCGACCGACACGCCCGACCGCTCGGCCGA
>JBDGTN010000100.1:0-16458 GCA_042216835.1 Halococcoides sp. | reverse complement strand
CATCAGCATGGGTCGATCGCTTCTTAAATATTCAAAAATTATCTTAAGTACTAAGCCGTCTCCAGTCGAGGCGGTAGAACCGCCTCGCAGCCGCCACGCTGTCGCCGAAGGCGACCCGACGAAGAAAAAGGTGGTTTAGAGGCCGTCAGTCCCGTCCTGGGCGAGCAAGACGAGCATCGACAGTCCGAAAATCCCGATGAGCAACAACGCGGGCACCGCGGCGTGCTGATAGAACGCGGTCTCCTGAGCGCGCCAGATCTGCGTGACGATCGTCTCGAAGCCCGTCGGACGAGCACGAGCGTCACGGGCCCCTCTTTCACCGTCATTAGAACGGTTAGCGTCGAACCGCGTAAACCAATGCGACCGCAGGAAACTCGCTACCTTCGAGGGTTTTCGGTCCAGCGGCGACCGAGTCGGCGATCGCGAGTCGAACCATTGCCTACCTGCCCACCGCGGCGAGGAGGTAAGGTGAATGACCCGATAGGATTTTCTGTCGATCCGTCGAACCGGATCGCATGAACTTCCCCGGTCGCGACGGCCTGCGCGTGGTACTTGCCGTAATCGTTGTCGCCGGCCTATCGTGGTTCGGGTTGTTTGTATTGGGATTCCTGGCAGTGTTCGGGGTCATCCCGGACAGTCCTGCTTACGGGGTCGGGGCCGACGCGGCCTTCGCGGTCGTCATTTTTGGGACGATGGGGTTTTTCGTCGTCGCGGACCCGCGCTCTATTCGGACGCTGCTCGGCGTCTCCCTGTTTGGCATCGCTGGTCTATTGCTCCTCGCCCCCGAGACGATTGTGGCGTGGGGATTCGATCAATCCTTGATGGCGAGCCAACTGGCCATGGTACTCGGTGGGGTGCTCGTCCTCTCTCGACGATCGGCCGTCCAATCGTCGATCGCGGAATCATCGACGTGATGCTCGGTGGATTCGTGCTCTTTTTTTTTCGCGATCTCTGCGATCGTCTACGGGCGGCAATCGCGGCTCTGAGTCAGTCGCCGAACTGGACCATGACGTGGCAGGAGACAGTAGCCGATCCGTTTTCACTATAATATTGGTGTGAAATTTTTAGTAATATTCTTTACGAACCGCCCACAATCATCGACTGGAATCGAGGTGAACAGCCATGGCACTGCCAGCGAATCCCGCCAGTTCCTGGATGCAACGCACCGGATTCCCGCGACTGTTCGAGACCAGCGGTAACGACTACGAACTGTACGAGGAGGACGACGAGTTCGTCCTCTCGGTCGAGTTGCCGGGGTTCGATCCCGCCGAGATCACCGTCACGTGGGACGACGGCGTCCTGAACGTTGCCGCCGAGCACGAAGACGAGTCGCGTGGCGAGATGCGGACCTATCACCGACGGTTCCGCTTCCCGAAGAATGTCGAGGACGAGGCGATCGTCGCGGAGTACGACAACGGCATCCTCGACGTGACGCTCCCGGTCGAGACCGGCGCGACCACCCGCGGCAAAGAGATCGAAGTTCGGACGTAAGCGGTAGTCCCCACCGCTGACCCCCCAGGGTTCCTCCGCTCCCGATTCCCCTCCCGCACCCGTCGGATACAGGACGGATAGCGTTCGATACGGAGCGATTCAGTGAGAAAGCCCCAGGAAGCGTCAAGGCCCGGTGGGCCCATCTGCCACCATGGACAGCGACCGGCGCTGGCGATGGGGCCCCGTGGGGGCCATTGCGGCCGCGATCCTCGCTGCCTCGCTGATCGACCCCGGCATCGCGGGCCCACCCAGTACGGGCCCGTTCGGTGCGCTCGCGGTGACGACCTGGATGCACCTGCTGGGGTATACGGCTCTGACCGCGGCGCTCCTCGCGGCCATTGATCACCCCTACGGCGTGGTGATCGCGCCGCTCGCGGCCATCGGGTTCGGTGCGGGCATCGAACTCCTGCAGTGGCCGCTGGCTTACCGGAACGGGACGCTCGCCGACGCCGCGGTGAATGCCGTCGCCGCGCTCACGATGACGGCACTCTGGCCGGCCTGCCGGCGGATTCGGACGCCGAGCGGCCGCGACGCTGATCGGGGAAGCGACGACTAGCCGCGAAAATCGTTATTCGCCCCAGTCTTCTTCGAGTTCGGGCGCAACGTCGAGAGCGACCGGATCGTCGTCGATCACTTCGAGTTCGGCACCGCAGGTTCCACAGTCGACGATTTCGCCGATCTCGACGGAATCGGGCAGCGATACATCCGCGGCGCACTCGGGACAGGTGCTCATACCCGCGAGTTTGCGTGCCCGACCTTGAATCTGGCCGTTTGGGTCCGGAGGGTCGCTACCGAAAGAGCGCCTCGAACAGTTTGCGTTCGGCCCGACGGAGGTGATCCCGGACCGTCGACTCCGTAATCCCGAGCGTCTCACCGATCTCGGCGGCGGAACTGCCCCGTGGCTGGTCGAAATAGCCCCGGTGGACCGCCGTTTCGAGGACTTCGCGCTGGCGGTCGGTCAGTGCGGCCCGATCGAGAATCACCGTCGTGACGTTCTGACCGCGTTCGAGCACGGTCGACCCGTCGGGCCGTTCGCGCTCGCGACGCCACATCGTGCTGACCGGGCCGACGAACTCGGCAAGGTGATCGAGAATCGCCTCGATCGGCCGCCGGGGCGTGCACTCGACGATGATCTCCGTTCCGGCAGCCGTGGCGACGACCGATTCGACGAGGACGCCCGCGCTCGCGAGCGTCGTCTCCGGGGTCGGACCGTCGAGGTGGACCTCCAGTCGGGGCTGGCCATCGGCCGGTCCGTACCGAGTCAGCGACCGAACGCTCGATCGGTCGGCGAGCGTTTCGACGAACCGATCGGGATCGACCCCGCGGAGCGTGACGAACTGGCGAACGAACTCCTCGGTCGGCACCGTCCCCAGGACGGACACGCGGGCGTCCGACCCGGCATCGATCGCGGCGAGAGCGGCGGCATAGGGCGTTCCGTTCTCGACGCGGACGCCCAGTTCGATCGCCCGGTCGGCGATCAGCGCGCCCTCGGTCTCGATGGCGTGAATCGCGACGGCCACGAGATCGGCCGCCTCGGCGAGCAATTCCCGTTCGTCCTCGTCGATCGGTCCACGCTCGGTCTCGACGACGAGGACGGCCTCCAGCACCTCTCGAAACGCGATCGGAACGGCGAGCGTCCACCGATCGCCGTCGGCCTCGGCGACCCTGGTCTGGGTTGCTGCAGCCCGAATAGCGGGATGGGGCTCGCCTGCCGCCTCCGCCCGGGGAAGATCCGGGAGCGGATCCTCACCACCAGAGTCGGCGGTCACGGTGAACGCTTCCCCGTCGATCCGGCCGACCCAGACCCGCCGATACGCTCGCCGCTCGCCAAGCCGCATCACCAGTCGCGTCTCCAGATCGGATCGGGACGGTGCCTCGCTCGCGATCGTCGCGATCGACCGGCGGAGCGAGCGATCGCGGACGAGACGGCGACGCTCGCGGGATCGTTCGGTGACATCGCGGATCGCACAGCAAAGAGCATCGTCCAGTGCGACCACCTGCCAGTCACAGATCCGAACGGACCCGTCGGCGTCGACGACACTCGCCTCGACGGCCGCTGGCTCCTCGGGTGGGTCCTCGACGAGCGATCGAATCCGTCGCCGATCGGCGGGATGGACGATCTCACCCACGAGATCGCGATCGCTCAGCGCCGCCCGATCGAAGCCCGTGAGATCGAGCAGTCGGTCGTTGAATGCCTCGAGCCCCGACGGCGAGACGACGGCGACGGCGTCCGGTACCGCCTCGATGCCGGATGCGGTGCCCGCCCCGTCCTCGGCGGCCGACCGCACCCACGTGACGAACACGGCGGGTTCCTCGGCGGCAGACTCGAACAGGACGTGATCGGTCACGCCCGCCTCGATCGCCCCAGCGGCGAGGTCACCCCGACCATCGTCGGCGATGAGCACGATCGGAACGGTGGGATCGGCCTCCCGGAGGCGGGCGAGCAGGACGTGAACGTCGGCGACCTCCAGGCGGTAATCCGAGACCACACAGTCGATATCGCCGGACTCGATCGCCGCCTCCGCCGACTCGATGTCCTCGACGGTCCGCACCGTCAGGTGTCCGTCGTAGGACTCGACTCGCCGGGCGATCAGATCGGCCCACTCCGGCCGATCGTGGACGAGCAACACGGTCAGGTCACTCACGACCGACCCTCCCGCCGGACGGCGATCGCGCGCTGCATACCGGGTCTACGGCGGCCGGGGTGAAAAACGATGTCGCGGTCCTCCGGGGGAACGATCCGGTCGCGGTCGTCCCGACAGGCACAAACGAGTCGGGCCCGGCGTTCCAGTGATGAGCGACGAACGGCTGGCGAGAATCCTCGAACGACCCGTCGAGCCATCGGGCGAGGGGTCGGTCGAGGTCATCGGCACGGCCCACGTCTCCCCGGACAGCGTCTCGGAAGTCGAGGCGGAGATCGCCGAACGCGATCACGATGTCGTCGCCGTCGAACTCGATCGCGGGCGATATCGACAGCTCCAGGGCGAGACTCCCGACGATCTCGACCCGGACGATCTGCTCGGTGGGCGGACGATCTATCAGTTCATCGCATACTGGATTCTCTCCTACGTGCAGGCGCGCATGGGCGAGAAGTTCGACATCGAACCCGGTGCCGACATGCTCGCCGCCGTCGAGGCCGCCGAGGACCACCAGAGCGGCCTCGCACTGATCGATCGCGACATCCAGACGACGATTCAGCGATTCTGGACGCGACTCACGGTCCGCGAGAAGGCCCGTCTGCTCGGCGAAGGGCTCGCGGAGATGGGCGCACCCGTCTCGACGGCGTTCTCGGCGGTCGGAACGGTCGCGCTCGTCGCGACCGTCGTCGTGACGATCGCCGCCGGACCAGTGCTGGTAAACCCTGGCGTCGTTCCAGGTGCCCTCGTGGGTGTCGCTGATTTCGCGGTGATCTGGGCGCTGATGACCGTCGCGGGCGGAACGCCGCTGGCGGCGTGGCTGTGGTGGGTGTACGATCCCGAGGCGGTCGAGGAGTTCGACATCGAGGACATCACCGACACCGACGTGCTGACTGCACTCCTGGAGGAGTTTCGGCGGTTCTCGCCGGGTGGGGCCGAGGCGTTGATCGACGAACGCGACGCCTACCTCGCGCACAACCTGATCGCGCTACGCGAGGCGGGCTACAGCGTGATCGCCGTCGTCGGCGCGGGCCACCGTGCCGGCGTCGAGGAGTACCTTCGCCATCCCGACTCGCTGCCGCCGATGGACAGCCTGACCGGCGATATCAGGTCCTCGGGGATTCCGTGGCTGAAGATCTTCGGCTACGTGTTCACGGTCGGGTACGTCGTCCTGTTCGGCCTGCTGATCCTGGGCGGGGCGTCCCAGCAGTTCCTGCTCGGGATGTTCGCCGCCTGGTTTCTGGTCAACGGCATCGCCGCGACGAGCCTGGCGAAACTCGCGGGGGCGCGGTGGTCGAGTGCGCTCGTCGGCGGCGCAGTCGCGTGGATGACCAGCCTCAATCCTGCGCTTGCGCCAGGGTGGTTCGCCGGCTACGTCGAGTTACGCCACCGGCCGGTCAACGTCAGCGATATCGGCACGCTCAACGAGATCCTGTCCGACGAGGAGGCCCCGCTTCTCGAGTTGCTCGCTCGACTGCGGGCGGTCCCGCTGTTCCGATTGATCCTCGTCGTCGCGATGACGAACATCGGGAGCATGATCGCGAGTGGCCTCTTTTTGGTGATACTCCCGCGACTGTCCGAGAAGATCGGCAAAGGCCAGGACTTCCTTGATCTCATCCGAGAGGGCATCGTCAACGGCGCGACCATCGTCACCGACCTCATCGGCCAGGTCGTGGGGCTGTTCTGATGGCCGACCCGAACGCGCAGGACGCGGTCGCTCGACGCGCCGCCTCGCCATTTGACACTCGCGAACTGATCGACCTCGGGGCGGCGTGGGCGGCTCTCACCGTCGCGTTCGCTTTGGTCTTCGCGCCAGCCCTGCGCCCGCCCGCGGTGTTCGTCGATCCGCCGCTCGGAACGGCCATCGAGGTCGGGGCCACGAGTGCCGTCGTGGTCGGTGCGGGCGTCATCGGCCACGAACTCGCCCACAAGGCCGTCGCTCGCCATTACGGGCAGATCGCCGCCTTCCGGGCGAACTACATCTGGCTCGGGCTCTCGATACTGGCGGGGGCGGCGGGCTTGATCGTCGCCGCGCCGGGGGCGGTCCACCACCGCGGCCGGATTACGGCCCGCCAGCGCGGCCTGATCGCACTCGCCGGGCCGGCCTCGAACGTCGGGTTCGCGGGCGCGTTCGTCGCTCTCCTCGCCGTCCCGGGCCTGGAAAGGCTCGCGTCGATCGGACTGCTGGTCAATGTCTTGCTCGCGGGATTCAACATGCTCCCGGCCGGCCCGCTCGACGGCCGATCGGTGCTCGACTGGCATCGCGGCGTCTACGCCGCGAGTGCAGTCCTCACGATCGGTCCGGCCGCGGCGTTCGTCGTCCCCGTTTTGGGCTAGTGGCGGTTCAACTGATGCGGATCTCACCGATGGGGTCCGTGCGTCAGATCCCACCGATGAGGTCGCCGAGACCCGGCGATTCGCCACCGCCACTGCCGCCCTCACCGGTCGTCTGCTGTGGGGCGCCGGACTCCTCGAACGGCTGGACGACGACGAAGCCCTCCGATCCCGTGAAGTCGAGCTGGAACGACTCGCCCGAGGACTGACCCACCATGTTCTTGAGGTTGCGGTCGACGTTGCTGCTCGGACTCGTGGTGGACCACGCGACCGTCGCGTCCGGATCGGTCCGGACCGGCGGTTCGAGCACGACCGGGTGTCCGTGAGTCGTGATCGCGACCTTGCCCGGCCCTTCGAGGAAGACGTTCGTCAGACCGCCGGTCGAGACGCCCGAGAGGCTGTCGATCATCCCGATCGAATAATCGACCCGCGACTCGAACGCGAGGATATCCTCGCCGTTGACCGAGAGCTCCTCGCCGGCGTCCAGATCCAGCACCTGAATATTTTTACCCTGATCGGCAACATACAGATGACCCGACCCCTCGGCCTGCATGATGGGCGTCCCCTCGCTCGTGAGCTTCGATTTGACCACGCCCTTCAGGCCGCCCTCCGCCGAGGACTTGCCGGTAAAGGAGAGGTCGCCGTCGTAGGCAACCATCGATCCAGCTTTCGTCATCACGGACCCATCGACGGCAATGTCGAGGAGTTTCTCGTTTTCGAGGTCGAACTGGTCTGCGCTGTCGTTTGGAGCGTGTTGCTCCGCGAATCGGTCGAGATCCATGGTATCGGCCGCCTGCGCGGCGGTCATCTGATCTGTCGATGGGCTATGGCATATACATTATCATGTGCTGACGAACCCATCGCAGAAACAACGATTTAATGACCCCGCTGGTCGAGATACCGAACATCATGACCGACTCCCGGCCGCTCGACGTGCCGGCGGTCTACAGCCTCTATCTCGGGGCGCTCGAACTGGAGGCCGACCGCAGGGTGCCCGCAGCGGCGACGATTTTGCTCGCGGCGCGTGCCGGGGTGGCTCCCACCGAGATCGAACACCTCGAGGACTCGTGGGTCGACCGCGACCGGATGGCACTCACGATTCCCCCGCGATCGTCCTGTGAGTGTCCGACCTGTGCCGAACGCGACGGCAACTGGACCCCACCGGCAAATCGGGCGTCCAGAACGATCCCGGTCGGCTATTCGCGTCGGCTCTCTGGCCTGCTCGATGCGCTGATCGAGATGGACGAGCCGATCGATACCGGGGCGCTCATCGACGACGCCGCGACCGCGGCGACGGGACTCGACGCCGACCGCGTCGACGGCGAACGCCTCGCCCGCACCGGCGTCCAGTTCTTCGTCGATCTGGGTCTCGACCGCGGCGCGATCGAACGGCTCGTCGGAACGAACCCGTGGCAGGTGCCGGGGGTCACCCGCCGACCGGACGCCGAGACAGCGGCCGGACTGTACCGCGAAACGGCGACCGATCGACCGCCGGCGGTCGATCCCGACGAGGCGTTCCCGCTAGCCTGCGATCCGACGGCCTTCGAGGACGAACCGATCGATCCGACGGACGCCTCCGCGCCGACGATTGGCGGCCCGTTCGCAGACGGTCTCGCCGGGGCCGAGGGTGATCTGGGTCGAGCGGTGCGCCGGGCCGACCAGCGTCGCCACGGCGGGCCCGATCCGACGCCCGCGGCCACCGCGAGCGAACCGGAGCCAGCGACCAGTCCGGAAGAGTTACTGACCAAGCCGCTGGTCGCGAACGTCACCGCGCGATTCGTCTCGGACGCACTCGATCGCGAGGGGGTCTGTGAGGGGCGAATCCTGCTCGGCCAGGAACAACTGCTGGCGTTTACCGACACCGCGAGTGCAGCCTTCGACGATGCCGACACCGAACGACTGTTGATCCCGCTGGAGGGGGTCTCGGACGTGGGATTCGATTACGTTCCCTCGGAACTGTCGGCGGACTTCGAGTCGTCGATCGCGATCGCCCACCGCCACGGCGACGACCAGCACGTCCTCCTGATCGAACTCGCCGCGAGCAAGCAGTACAAGTTCCGCTCGGTACTCTTCCGACTGCTCTTCAACGTCACCCCCGCAGACGTGGCCAATCCCATCTCGATCGACGGCTCGGACACCGGCGAATCCGCCGCCGAGATGATGCTCTACGTTCGCCCGAACGAGATCAAGTTCGGCACGCCGACCGCCGACGCCCGGGAGTTCACCGTCCCGCTGGACAACATCGTCCACGTCGAACGCGATCACGAGTACATCGAGACGGACAAACGACGCGTCCTGTACATCAGCTACCTCATCGACAACCGGATGCTCTCGGCGATGGTCGCGCTCCGTGACGACCGCCTCCAGACGCTGTTCGAGCGATTTCTCAAGCGCTCGCTCCAGGACGAACTCAACGATGTCGAGGGGCTCCGGCTCTCGGAGGGCGAGCGGGACGTACTGGCCGCACTCGCCGGCGTCGACGAGCGGTCGGCACTGCCGGCACTGCTCGATATCGACGGCGACCGTCTGGAATCGATCGTCGAGACGCTCGCGGCGAAGTCACTCGTCGAGGTCGGCGATTCCGGGACGGCACTGACGGGCCGGGGCTATCTCGCCGCCATGCGCCGGACCGACGCCGACGAGTGATCGGCGCGGACAGACCGATAGATCGATCCCGGCGGGCCCCAAGGCCCGGCATGGGCATTCTGGACTGGCGACCCTGGGGGGCCCGCGACCGGGTCGGGGTCTTCGTCGACGGCCCGAACGTCTTTCGCGACGAATTCGATGTCGATCTCGACGACTTGCGCGATCGGGCCCGCGACCGCGGCCGGGTCGCCGTTTCGCGTCTCTACGTCGACCAACACGCCACACCGGGGCTGATTCAGGCCGCCGAAGAGCGCGGGTTCGAGGTCGAAACCACCAGCGGAGATGTCGACGTTCGCCTCGGAATCGAGGCGGTCGAACTCGTCTGTGAGGACGCACTCGACACCGTGATCGTCGTCTCGCGCGACAGCGATTTCAAACCCGTCCTCGAAGTCGCCCGCCGGCACGGGATTCACACCGTCGCGATCGCGCCCGGCGATCACGGCCGGTCGGACGCGCTCCAGACCGCCGCGGACGAGGCGTTCACGCTGTAAACGGCGGGAGCGGGGGCCGACCGCGACCCCCGGATACGTGGACGAACGCGGGGACGAAAATCAGGGGCAGTTCGTCGAGTCAGCGCTCGGGGGCCGATTCCGAACTGTCGTCGTCGAGACCGAGCACCGATTTCACGCGATCGATGAGTCCCTCGTCGTTCGACATGATTCACTCGCCGATACGCGACGATCGACAAAAATCATTTCGGACTCGTTCGCCTCAGGGCTCGCGTTCGCGGAGTTCCGACCCGAACGCCTTCGCCATCGCGATCAGGAAGCCGAGTCCCGCCCGAACGTCCGGATCGCGGAGCGCCCGGAGCACGTCGAGGACGCCCGCTGGCTCGGGATCGCTCGCGCCGGCCTCGCCGAGCGCGACCAGCCCCGAATCCAGGACGCGAACGGCATCCTCGTCGGTCGCGCGGTTCGCGAGTCCGCCAAGTGTCGCGCCCGTCGCGCCCAGCGATCGGACCGCATCGTCGTCGAGCGCGTTCGTCGCCACCGCGACCAGATCGAGGACGGCGTGAATCTCGTCGGTCCGTTCGGCGAGGTTCGCGACGGCATCGGGGTCGACCTCGGCATCGGCGAGTGGGGCGACGGTATCGGCCTCAGTCGACATCGCCTCCTCGGTCGGTTCGTCGCCGTCATCTGGCGTTTCGTCGGCCATTCAGATCAACCCCTGTGCCGTCAGCCAGTACGAACTGTTGTAGGCGTGTTTCGTCCAGTGAGTCATCTGTGATGGCTGGTCCACATCTGGCTCGGATCCATAGCTGAACTCGACGAAGGTCGCCTCGTCGAGGCCACTCTCGACGAAACAGACCGTCTTGCCGTCGTATCGCGCGCTGGGCGTGCGGCCATCGAGACGCGCACGGAGACGTTTGGCGAGTACCCCGGCCGCGTAGTGCGCGACGCTCCCGGCCTTCGAGGTCGGCAGGTCGGCCACGTCGCCGAGAGCGTGCACGTCCTCGGCAGCCGACGCCTCGAGGGTGTGTCGATCCACGTCGACCCAGCCATCCGATCCGAGGCCACTCTCGCGCACGAGGTCGCTCCCGGTGTGCGGTGGAATCGCGACCAGGAGATCGTACTCCAGATCGGTCCCCTCCATCGAGGAAAGGACCTGCTCCTCGGGATCGACCCGTTCGGCATTGAAGAACGTCTCTACGTCGATATCGCGCTCGTCGAACATGTCGGTCGCCCAGTCGGCCAGCGACCGGAGCCCGTGAGCGCGGTTGATCGGATACGTGTAGGTGACCGTGCTCTCCTCGCGGAGGCCCCGCTTCGAGAGCCAGTCCTCGATCATCAGCGTGTACTCCAGCGGTGCAGCGGGACACATGTGCGGCGTGCCCATCACCGAGAGGACGACGCTTCCGCCGTCGAAGTCGGCCATCGCCTCGCGGAGGGCACGGGCCCCATCGGGATCGTAGAAGTGGTGACCGCCCTCGGCGAGGCCCTCGACGCCACTGGGGTCGACGCCGGTCCCCGTCGCGAGCACGAGTTCGTCGTACTCGAGGCGGGTCCCGTCGGCGAGTGCGATCGCGTGAGCGTCGGTCTCGATCGCTGTGACGCGGCCCTCGACGAACTCGACCCGGCGGTCGAGAAGTTCCCGGATCGGCCGGCGGGCGTCCGCGAGCGTGGCCTCGTCGAAGGCCACATAGAGGAAAGCCGGCTTGTAGGTCTGCTCGGGCCCGTCGTTGACGACGGTGATCCGGTGGGCATCGGGATCGGCCAGCGCCTCGACGAGGCGGTTCGCGAGGACCGTGCCGCCGGTGCCACCGCCGACGATGACGACGTGGCTCATATCTTGGCGTAGATCCGCCAGTGGTCGTCGTGCTCGTCGGTCCCGAGATGCGCGTGACCGGCCTCGTCGAGCCACTCCGGTACGTCGTTTTTCGACCCGCTGTCGCCCGTCCGGAGTTCGATCACCGTCCCCTCGTCGGCCTCTTTGACCTTGCCGATGAGATCCATCAGCGGACCGGGACAGGTTGCGCCGCGCGAATCCACGACGATGTCGGGATCGGTTGCTGTGGAATCGTGTGCGGTCATGGGTGAATCACACGAAGACGACCTGCTTGTCCTGGGCGCGATTCAGGAAGCCGGCGACGCCGAGCGTGTCGGCGAACACGTCCGAGAGGTCACTCTCCTCGAGTCCGAGCAGATCCATCGCCATCTCGCAGGCGTAGACCGTCAGCGGCCCGATCGAGGCGGCCTGCTCGAACTGCTCGACGAACAGCGGCACCTCGTCGCTCGCGAGCATCGCCTCGCCGACGGGGCCCTCCGTCTCGAACTCCCGGTCGGCGACGGTCGAGGACTCGAAGGCCGTGAGCGCGTTCATCGTGACGAATACCTCGACGGGCACGTCCGAGGACGCCGCGACCGACGCGATGGTGCTGACCGCCTGAATCCGTTCCAGTTCCGGGCTTGCGAGGACGACTGCGTAGCCTGTCATTGTCGAACCACACTCGAACTTGGCGGACGGGCGGTAAAGTATTTCGCAGTATTCCCATATCCATGGAATACTCTCGATCGCCGGCGATCGATCGTTTCTGCAGGTTCGCCCGATTCGATCACGGTGTTCGAAGACCGATCGTCTTCAATCGGACAGACCGTCGACAAGGAAAGTGGTTAAGTCCATCCATGAACAAGTATCGATCGATGAACTCCCGATGGCACACTGGGACCTGGGGCGCAGTGGCAATCCTGCTGGCCGCGCTCGCCGTTCCGTGGTTCATGTGGCAATCGGACACCGTCGTCGCCGCGCTTCCGGTGTGGATCTGGTGGCACGTCGCGTGGATGGGCCTGACAGCGGTGGTCTTCTGGGTGTTCACCCGTCGCTCGTGGGGCCTCGGGATCGCCGAACTCGACGCGGAGACCGCCGACACCGGCGCGGGCGATCGGGCGGGAGGTGAGCCATGAGCGTCGCCGTCGATCTGGGCATCGTCGTGGGCTATGCGATCCTCGCGCTCGCGGTCGGTCTCCTGGCCTATCGGCTGGCCGAGCACACCGCCGAGGACTACTACCTGGCGAGTCGGACGATCGGAACGGTCGTGCTCCTCTTTACGACCTTCGCCACCCTCCTGTCGGCGTTTACCTTCTTCGGCGGGCCCAATCTGGCCTACAAATTCGGGCCCGAGTGGATTCTCGTGATGGGATTAATGGACGGCGTCCTCTTCGGGATTCTCTGGTATGTCATCGGCGTCAAACAGTGGGCGATCGGTCAGTCGACTGGAGCAGTCACGATCGGCGAGTTGCTCGACGACCGGTTCGATTCGACCGCGCTTCGCGTGCTCGTCGCGACGATCAGCCTGTTCTGGCTGCTCCAGTACATCATGCTCCAGCAGGTCGGGGCGGGCCGGGCGCTCCGGGCGCTGACCGAGGGGGCCGTCCCCGTCTGGGCGGGCGCGACGCTGCTGACGGCCTTCATGATCGCCTACGTCGCCATCGCGGGGATGCGCGGGGTCGCCTGGACCGACACGCTCCAGGGCCTGGTCATGCTCGGCGTCATCTGGGTCGCCGTCGTATGGGTGGCGATCGATGCCGGCGGGGTCGGCGCGTTGACGAGCGCCGTGGCCGACTCGAATCCCGAATTCCTCGCGCTCGGTGGCGGGCTCTACAGCCCCCAGTGGATGCTCTCGACGGCGATCACCATCGCCGTGGGCGTGACGATGTTCCCCCAGATCAACCAGCGCTTTTTCGTCGCGCGCAGTCAGCGCGTCCTCAAGCGCACACTCACGCTGTGGCCGCTACTGGTCGTTCTCCTCTTCGTCCCAGCCTTTATGCTCGGCACCTGGGCCGCCGGTCTCGGCATCGAGACGAGTGCGAACGGCAACATTCTGCCCGCATTGCTCGACGCGACCACGCCGGGGTGGTTCGCGGCGGTCGTCGTCGCCGGCGCGGTCGCGGCGATGATGTCCTCCAGCGACTCGATGCTCCTCTCTGGAGCCTCCTATCTCACGCGCGACCTGTATCGCCCGCTGGTCGGCGGCAGTGAGGCGAGCGAAGATATGGTCGCCCGGATCGGCGTCGTCGGACTCGCGCTGGTCGCGCTCGTCTTGAGTCTCGGGACCGATCTGACGCTGATCGAACTTGGCAAGCAGGCCTTCGAGGGGTACGCCCAGCTCGCCATCCCCGTCGCGCTCGCGCTCTACTGGTCGGGCACGACCACACGTGGCATGATCGCAGGCATCCTCGTTGCCGAGTCGGTGTACGTCCTCGATACGTTCTGGACCCTGTTGCCTGCGATCGGTGCGATCCCCGCAAAGAGCCCGATCCCCGCGATATGGGGCTTTTCGGTCGCGCTGTGGTGTCTCGTGCTCGGTGCGGTGGTGACCCTGGTCGTCTCGCTGGCGACGGATTAATCGAGAGCGTCGCTCGCGTGGCCCAGACCCTCGAGCACCAGCACGCAGGCCGCGAACGCGTACAGTCGCGTGGTCGTCGGTCCCACCCACTGCATCGAAAGGAGGGCGACCCCCGCGAGGAGGAAGGGCAGCCCACCCCAGCGCGCTGGCGCGGACTCGACCAGCCCCGCGACCGCCGTGGCGCTCGCGACCGCGACGCTCATCCCCATCCCAACGAGCGCGAGCGCGGCGACCGCCACGGGCGAGGCCTGACCATCGACGATCGAGCGGATGAGTGCCAATGCGAAGGCTGCCCCTGTGAGAACGATCAGGGCGTAGATCGCCCACATGAGAACGACCCACAGAACCGTGAGGATGGTGTGCCGGCCAGCCATCGACGAGACTGAGACCCGGGTCCCCAAAGCCGTGTGGGACTGGAGAAATCGGGGTTCTGGAGGGGGATCTGGTCGGATGAGACATTATCGACAGTGGTCGGTCGCCGCTTGCGCTCCTGATCCGGGACGAGCGCGCGGTCCTCGATCTCGCGGGCCGTGATCAGTATCCCTCGTGTATCGCGCGATCTGAGGGCCTCTTCGATCGACCCCAGCGCCACATCGAGCGGATCCGAACGGCCGATGTCCCGGTCGGGCGAATGCGATTCCGCCAGCACGCGAAGTGGTTCCAGACCGAGAACGGCGCGAACGCCACCGTCGTCGCTGAGGACCCCGACGCCCGCTGGACGTCTCGATGCCGTCTGGACGGACCGAACGGTCACCGTCCGGGTTTCGAAGGCGTCCGCCAGTCGCTCCGGGATCGAACTCTGTGCCGGCACGTCGGACACGACGAGTTCCCTGTCGAGGGCCTCGACCGCCTCGATGACCGCTCGGACCGTCATTCGGCGGTCGTCGGAAGACGATGACAAATATAGTGGCCCGCCCATGGGGATGCCGAAGCCGTCACGTACATTGCTCGCCGGGCGGTACAGCGTCCCGATGGACGATCTCGACCGCCGTCGCGACCTCGTCGATCGACGACTCGCCGAGGTGCTCGACGGGGTCGAACCGCCGATACTCGCCTCCCGAAGTAGCGATGTCGTCCTCGCTGGCGGCAAACGCGTCCGCCCGACGCTGGCGCTGCTGGTCTGTGAGAGTCTGGGCGGCGGCGTCGAGGAGGCGGTCGATTACGCCGCTGGCGTCGAACTCGTCCACAACGCCTCGCTCGTGGTCGACGACATCATCGACGAGTCCCGCCTCCGGCGGGGTTCGCCGAGCGCGTGGGCGGCGACCGGGCACGGCCCGGCGATCGTCACCAGCGACGGCCTGCTGGGCGAGGCGCTCGCGCTCTTTGCGGACAGTGCGCGCGCCATGGAGACCATTACCGAAGCCGTCGTCGACCTCGGCGAGGGCGAGGCGACCGAACTGATGGACACGCCGACGAACGTCGAGGAGTACCTCGAACTCGCGCGCCGGAAGACGGGAGCGCTCTTCCGCGCGTCGGCGGAACTCGGCGCGATCGCGGTCGATGCCGACCCCGAGACGACCGATGCGGTGGGGACCTACGCCGAGCGCGTCGGTATCGCCTTCCAGATTCGCGACGACGTGCTCGACGCGACCGGCGAGCGTGGACTGCTGGGCAAGCCCGCCGGACAGGACGCCGCGCTGGACCGGCCATCGGTGCTCGAAGTGACCGATCTGTCCGCCGACGAGGCGACCGAGCGTGCCCGCGCAGAGCGTGATCGCGCGCTCGCCGCGCTCGACTCGATCGAGGCGAGCGATCCAGACGCAGTGGCCTACCTCGAAGATCTGGCCTCGTTCGCGGTCGAACGCGAGCGGTGATTGCGACGACCGCCGGGAGACCGCTCGGCAGGTGGGGCCCCGAGGCGGGCCGAACGCCACGCTTTTGGACGGCCTTCGAGTAGGGACGGCGATGACCGTCATCGGCTTCGTCGGCCTGCCCGGCAGCGGCAAGAGCGAGGCCGCCGCCGTCGCTCGCGAGGCGGGCCTGCCAGTGGTGGCGATGGGTGACGTGATCCGGGCGGCCTGCCGCGAACGCGGCCGCGATCCAGCGACCGATCACGGTGCCGTCGCCCGGGCCCTCCGCGAAGAAGAGGGGGCGACCGCGATCGCCGAGCGGACGGTGCCACATCTTCGAGACGCGCTCGATCGGCGGGACGCGGCCGTCGTCGAGGGGATTCGATCGAACGTGGAGGTCGAGCGCTTCCGGGAGACGTTCGGCGCGTCGTTCGTCCTCGTCCGGATCGACGCCCCCCGCGAGGTACGCGCCGAGCGACTGGCCGACCGGGGCCGTGACGCCGACGCCGACGCTGGCGGTGAAACCCTGGCCGACCGCGACGCCCGCGAGAAGTCGTTCGGCATGGATGCCGCGATGGCGATGGCCGACCACGCGATTGCGAACACCGACGACCTGGCGACGTTCCGGGAGCGCGTCCGCGACCTGCTCCAGGAGGTCGACCCGTGAGCGCCCCGAACGGTCGGCCCGCGAGCGCTCCGGACGGTCGACCCGCGAGCA
>JBDGTN010000120.1:8980-17068 GCA_042216835.1 Halococcoides sp. | reverse complement strand
GTTGGACGTATGCGGTTTCGCCATCCCAGTCGGTCAGGTAGGCCTCTCGTGAGAGGGTTGGTACGTAATGGAAATTGCCGTGCGTGGCTGCGAGATCCCGAAAATGATCGTGATACGCGAGGTCGTCTCTCCAAGACGTACCGAGAAACAGCCAGACGTCGCGCTGTTGGCCGTCAAACATATCGCGTCGTTTTTCGAACGTGTAGTCGATCATGCTTTTGAGCGGGGCGACGCCGGTTCCCGTCGCGATGAACACCATGTCCCGAGTTGAGGGCTCTTCTATACTAAAAGCGAGAAATGATCGATAGTACTTTCTAGCTGGAATCTGAGATCGAGATAATGGCAAAGCTGGAGGATGTGGCGGTCGAGGACCTCCGCGGTCGGAACCGTGACCGTCTCGACGCTGCCCGCAATGCCATCGAGGGCGAGTGAGCAATCGCAGTGCGACCGTCGAGCGATCGCCCGACAGCGAATTTGAGAACAGTTAAGGCCGCGCTGGGGTGAGTCCCCGATAGTCACGATGGAGTCGGCCATCACCCTCGCGGTCGCACTCCCCATCGTCGCCGCGGCGCTCGCGCCGCTGGCCCATCGCGTACTCGGCAATCGGACGGCCTACGCGAGTGCGGTCGTCGCGGCGACGAGTTTCGCCCTCCTGGTCGTGGCGGGCCCGGCGGGCCGGGTCACCGCCGCGCAGTGGATCGACGGGCCCCTCCTCGCGGTCGGCCTGACGTGGTACGCCGATGGCCTCGCGATGTTGATCGGCCTGCTCGCCAGCGGCATCGGCGTCCTCGTTTTCGTCTACAGCGCGGGCTACATGGCTCACGAACCCGGCCAGCGGAAGTTCTACCCGACGATGCTCGCCTTCATGGCGTCGATGATCGGCGTCGCGTACGCCGGCGACCTGATCGTCCTCTTTGTCTTCTGGGAGCTGACGAGTCTGACCTCGTTTCTGCTGATCGGGCACTACGACGACCGCCCGGCGAGTCTGATCGCCGCGCGGAAGGCCCTGCTCGTGACGGTCGCGGGCGGGCTCTTCCTGCTCGCGGGCTTCGTCGTGCTCTGGGCGGTCGCGGATACGACGCTGATCGCCGGCCCGGGCGGCCTGCTCGCCGATCCGGGTGCGCTCGCGGCGCGACTCCGCGACGCGGGCCTGTTCGTGCCCGCGATCGCGCTGCTCGGCGTCGGCGCGGCCGCGAAGTCCGCCCAGGTCCCGCTGCACTTCTGGCTGCCCGACGCGATGGAGGCCCCCACGCCCGTCTCGGCGTTCTTGCACTCGGCGACGATGGTCAAGGCCGGCGTCTACCTGATCGGCCGCTTCCGCCCGCTGTTTGTCGGCGAGCCGACCGGCGAGTGGACGCTGCTGATCGCGGGGTTCGCGCTGGTCTCGATGACGATCACCGCCGCGCTCGCGGTCGCCGCCGAGGACATCAAGGCCCTGCTCGCCTATTCGACGGCCTCGCATCTCGGCATGATCATCGCGGGCTTCGGTCTGGCCTCGACGGTCGGTGCCGAGACCGGCGCGTTCCACATTCTCAATCACGCACTCTTCAAGGCCGCGCTCTTCCTCGTCGCGGGCATCCTCGCCCACGAGGCTGGCTCCAGGCTGCTGGGCGACCTCGGCGGTCTCGCCCGCGAGTTGCCGATCGCCGCAGGCGTCGCCTCGGTCGCCGCGCTCGGGATGGCCGGCGTCCCGCCGTTCAACGGCTTTTACTCGAAGGAGTTGCTCTTCGAGGCGACCTATCACCTCGCGAGTCACGAGGGCGGGCTCTGGTGGCTGTTCCCCGCGCTGGCCGTGCTCGCGAGCGTCTGTACCGTCCTCTACAGCGCGAAGTTCCTCACCGCGTTCACCGGCTCTCGACCGGACAGCGCCGCGGCGATCGGATCGCCGCCCTGGAGCATGCGCGCCCCCGCGATGGCCCTCGCGGGCGGCGTGCTGGTCGTCTCGATCGGCGGCCTCGCCCCGCTCGTCGGGGCCCACCTCGCGCCCGTCGAGGCCGGTGTCGCGAGCGTCGTCGGGTCAGTCGGCGGCCACGCCGGGTTTGGCTACCACGTGCCCACCCACCTGACCCCGCCGGTCGCGATGAGTGCGATCGCGCTCGCCGGCGGTGCGGCGGGCCTGCCCGTCCTCGATCGGATCGTCGGCGCCATCGATCGCGCGCAGTCGACTGCCGCGATCGCGCCCTCCTGGTGGTATCGCCGGGCGCTCGACGCCGTCGAGACGGGCGACCCGCTCGCGGCCATCGAATCGGGCCGACTCCGACCGGCCGCGGCGTCGGTCCTCGCCGCGACCGCCGGACTCACACTCGTGGGATACGCCACCGCGGGGCTGGAACTGCCCGCCATCGCCGGCCTGCCACTCCTCGGAGCGGGCGTCGGATCGTGGGCGATGAGCATCGTCCTGGTCGTCGCGGTGGGCAGCGCACTCGCCGTGACGCGAGCCCCCTCGCACGTCGCGGGCGTGCTCACCCTGTCGATCCTGGGCTTTATGATCGCGATCGTGTACATCCTCGGCGACGCCCCCGACCTCGCACTGACCCAGCTGGTCGTCGAGACGCTCGTGCTCGTGCTCTTCTTGCTCGTGATCGACAAACTGCCCGCGTTCTACGGCGAAATCGATCGCATGCGTGCCGTGGGCGACGCCGCGCTCGCGACCGTCGTCGGTGCGACCGTCACGCTCACGGTGCTGGTCACGACCGCGGCAGACCCGCGCCTCGACGCAAAGATCGCCCAGTTTTTCGTCGCCAGAGGGCCGCTCCCCGAGGGAGCCCATGGCGTCGTCACCGACGTCGCGGGCGGGCACAATCTCGTGAACGTCATCCTCGTCGACTTCCGGGCGTTCGATACGATGGGCGAGATATCGGTCGTGGCGATGGCCGCGCTGTCGGTGCTGACACTGATCGGCATGCGATCTGGAGGTGAGCAGCCGTGAGTGCGGATCGATCCGCCGGATCGTCCCCCGACGATCGACCGCCGGCAGATCCCCCCGAGCGCCCGGCCAGCGACGAGACCCTCATCGCCCGGACGATCACGCGAATAGTCGTCCCGATCGTTCTCGTGACGGCCATCGCACTCCTCATCCAGGGGCACAACCTGCCTGGTGGCGGATTCATCGCGGCCGTCCTGACCGCAACGGCGTTCGCGTTGATCTACGTGATCTACGGGCTGGACTACATCGAGACCGAACTCCGCCACCGGACGGTCGTCGACCGATCGCTACCGATCGACGAGAGTACGGCGATCACCCAGGAGTTCGGCCAGCTCGTCGCCGCCGGCCTCGCGATAGCCCTCCTCGCGGGTCTCGCACCCGTCATCGCCGGATTCATTCCCCTCGCCAACGGGGTCCTGCCCGACCTCGCGGGCGCGCCGCTGTTCACCCAGGCCGTCGCCCTCGTCGGGGTTCCGATCTACGGGCACGTCGAGGTGGCCTCGGCGCTCGGGTTCGATATCGGCGTGTACGTGACCGTCGTCGGTGCGCTCCTGACGATCCTCTCGGTGGTGGGTGCCCAATGAGTGCCGTTCCCGCCAGCGGAACGCAGGTCCTGCTCGCGGTCGTGCTCGGGATCTGGGTCGCGCTCGGAACCTTCCTCGTGCTCCGCCGGGACCTCGTCCGGGTGGTCTGGGGCGTGACGATCGTCAGCCAGGCCGCCAACGTCTATCTGGTGACGATGGGCGGGTTCGGCGGTGCGGTTCCGATCGTCGGCCACCACGCCGAGAGCGTGACGGACCCGCTGGTCCAGGCGCTCGTCCTGACCGCGATCGTCATCGGGTTCGGGACGACGGCGTTCGCGCTCGTCCTCACCTACCGGATCTACGAGGAACACGGAACGATCGATCTCGATGCAATCGGTGATCGCCATGACTGAACAGATCGTCGTCGCACCACTCGTGATCGCACTCCTCGGAGCGGTCTGCACGCTCGCGACGCGATCGCGCGCTCGGGTCCAGCGCGGAGTCGCCGTCGTCGCCATCGCCGCCTACGCCCTCGCGGCCGTCGGCCTCGCGATCGCCGTATTCACCAACGAGACGCTGGTCTATCAGGTCTCGCAGTGGCCGGCGCCGTGGGGGATCACACTCGTGGCCGACCCGCTCGCGGCCTTTTTCCTCGCGATCGCCGCCCCCGTGGCACTGATCGCCGGCCTCGACGCCATCGCCCACGTCGACCGATTCGGCCAGCGGCTCTCCGTTCACCCGCTCTATCTGTTCATGCTCGCGGGCGTGACCGGGGCCTTCCTCACGGGCGATATCTTCAATCTCTTCGTCTGGTTCGAGGTCATGCTCCTGCCGAGTTACGTCTTCGTCGCGTTCGTGGGGCGGGCCCGCCACACCCGGGCCGCGTTCACCTACACCGTGATCAACCTCCTCGGGAGTGCGTTCATGCTCGTCGCGATCGGCGGCCTCTATGCCGTGACGGGCACGCTCAACATGGCCGATCTGGCCCGCCGACTGGCCGCGCCCGTCGAGTACGGCATCGATCCCGTGCCGGTGACGGGGCTGGCACTCCTCCTGATCGCGGTGTTCGCACTCAAGGCCGGACTCGTCCCGTTCCACGTCTGGGTGCCCGACGCCTACCGGGCCGCACCAGCGCCGGTGACGGCCGTGCTCGCTGGCGTCACCAAGAAGGTGGGCATCTACGCGATCATCCGGTTGAGCGTGACGGTCTTTGCGGCCGCGCGCCTGCCCGCGGATCTCGCGATCCTCGAGGGCGCGACGATCACCGGTGCGATCGGTCCGCTCCTCTTTACGATGGCGACCGCGAGCATCGTTCTCGGCGGACTGGGGGCACTCGCCCGCGACGACCTCGACGAGATCCTCGCGTATTCGTCGATCGCCCAGGTCGGATTCATCGCCGTCGTGATTGCGCTGGCGCTGACGACGCCGACACCCGGTATCGCCGCCGGGGCGGCCGACCCGCTCCGGACGCTCGCACTCGCGGCGGCACTGGTCTATTCGCTGAATCACGCGCTCGCAAAATCGGCGCTCTTTCTCGCCACCGGGACGATCCGCGACGCGGTCGGGACGCTCTCGATCGCCGACCTCGACGGTCTCGCCAGCGATCGCCCGGTGCTGGGCGCGAGCGTCCTGATCGCGGGCGTCTCGCTGATCGGCCTGCCCCCGCTGGTCGGCTTTTTCGGCAAACTGCTCGTCCTCGCGGCGGGCGCACGATCGATCGCGACGGGAGCGACGATTCCGGGCGTGCTCGTGCTCGTCGCGACCGTCGGCGGCGCGATCGTCACGATTGCGTACGTCTCGCGGGTGTGGATCGCGGCGTTCTGGAGTGCACCGACGATCCAGGTGAGCGAGGCCCGGTTCGATCGCCGCCAGATTGCGCTCGTCGCCATCCTCGCCATCGGGGTCGTGCTAACGGGACTCGCCGTCGATCCCGTCGGCGAGGCGGCCCGAACGGCCGCCGCGGCCGCGCTGAATCGATCGGCGTATATCGACGCAGTCGGACCGATGACGGAGGTGCCACCATGAGACGCTGGCCGGTGATCGGTGTCGCGCTCGCAGTCGTCTGGGTGTTCGTCACCGGGCCCGAGAGCGCGAGTGGCCTGCTCGGCGCCGCGCTCGCCGGCCTGGTCGTCGGCGAGGTGATGGCGTACGCCTTCCGGCGATTTTATCGCCCGACGATCGACCCCCGGAGCCCGCTTCGGACGGCCGTTCCGGTGGTGATCTATCTCATCACGTTCCTCTGGGAGGTGATCACCGCCAACGTCGACGTGGCCTACCGGGTCGTCCATCCCAGCATGCCGATCGAACCGGCGGTGTTCGAGGTGCCGCTCCGGGTCGAGACCGACGCCGCGATCACGACCATCGCCAACAGCATCACGCTCACGCCGGGGACGCTCACGATGGATCACGATCCCGACCGGAACGTGCTGTACGTCCACACCATCGCCTGGACGGATCGCGAGTCGCTGCTCGCCCCGATTCGCCGGTGGGAGGATCTCGCCCTCGTGATCTTCGCCGAGGATCGCGCTCCCGGCGACCCCGTTCCGGGAGGTGACCACGGTGGCTGAACCGACCGGGTTGCTCGCGATCGTCATCCAGGCCGCCCTCCTGATCTCGGCGAGTGTCACACTGCTCGCGGGCTATCGCGTCCTGCGGGGCCCGACCACCCCCGATCGCGTCGTCGGACTGGATACGATCGGCACCAACGTCGTCGCGATCGCCGTGCTGTACGCGCTCGCGACCGGTCGCGGCCTGTTCGTGACAGTCAGCCTCGTGCTCGCGATCATCGGATTCGTGAGCACGATCGCCGTCGCACGCTTCATCACGGACGGTGACATCATTCGATGATCGAGACGATTCGTGCGCTCATGACCGCCGCGTTCGTCGTCGTCGGCACGGCCTTTCTCGTCGTCGGAACGGTCGGGTTGATCCGCCTGCCGAACGTCTACAACAGGATGCACGCCACGAGCAAGGCGACGACGCTCGGCGCCGCCTCGATCCTGCTCGCCGGAACGGTCCACTTCGGCCCCGGCGGGGCCGGCCCGACGGCGCTCATCGCGATCATCTTCCTCTTCCTGACGGCGCCGACCGGCGCGCACGTCATCTCGCGAGCGGCCCAGAAGATGGGCGTCGGCTTCGTCGAGGGCGCCTCCTGGCCCGACGACGAGTGACGCGATGCAGCGGCGGATCGCCGTCCGCTGTCTCGATCAGGGCGGGAGCGTCTCGACGAGGCGCTCGGCGACCGCCGCGCCGAGCGTCGCCTTCGATCCGCCGACCGGGACTGCGTCCTCGCGATCGACGACGAGCGCATCGGTCGTCGGGCCGCCCGCGGCGTCCGCGTCGTTGGCCACGACGAAGGCCGCACCGACGCGATCGATCTGGTCGCGCGCGGCCGCGATCAGGTCCGCCTCGTCGCCGCCCGATTCGAGTTTGAAGCCGACGATCGGCATCTCGGGGTGGGCCTCGCGGACGCCGTCGAGGACCTTCGGCGTCGGGTCGAGTTCGAGCGTGAGGTCGTCCCGCCCCGAGGGGATCTTGCGTTCGCGAGTCCGGACGGTATAATCGCCGATCGCGGCCGCCGAGACGAACGCGTCGGCGTCCTCGCAGGCCGCGAGGGCGGCGTCCTGCATCTCGGTGGCACTCTCGACGGCGACCGACTCCACGAGCGGGACATCTGGCCCGTCGTTGAGGAGTGTCACGTCAGCCCCCCGGATCGCACAGGCGCGGGCAACCTCGCGGCCGGTCCGACCGCTCGCGCGATTCGAGAGGGTCCGGATCGGATCGATCGATTCGGTGGTCGCGCCAGCCGTGACGACGACGTGCTGGCCCGCCAGCGGAGACGGGAACGCCGCTCGTGCCGTCGCGGTGACGATCGCATCCTCGGTGGCGATCTTGGCCTTCTCTTCCTCGAAGCGTGGCTGGACGATGTCGATCCCCCACGATTCCAGCGTCTCCAGGGCGGCCTCGACCCCCGGATGGTCGTACATCGGCCGGTGCATCGCGGGCGCGACCACGACCGGCGCGCCCGCACCGAGCGCGGTCGTGGCGACCGTCGTCACGGGCGTGTCGTCGATCGCAGCGGCGATCTTGCCGACCGTGTTCGCCGTCGCCGGCGCGATCACGAACACATCTCCCCAGGGATCGTCGCCGAAGAAGTGGACGTGTTCGACAGCCCCGCCGATCTCGGTGACGGTCTCCCGACTGGTCGCAAACTCCAGTGCCCACGGATGGATGATGTCGCGGGCCGCGGGCGTCGTGACCGCGCGAACCGCGGCCCCCTGCCGGCGCAACTCGTGGGCGAGTTCGACGGTCCGGACCGCCGCGATCGATCCCGTGACACCGAGGACGACGTTGACCCCGTCGAGCATTGCCCGTCGTTCGGACCGGGGGCCAAAAAAGGACGCGTCGGTCGAGAGCGATCCTCGACCGTGGCGAGAAATCGCTGCACGCGGACTGGAGCGTCGATTGATTCCTGCTGCGTCGACAGCCTCGTTCCTGCGGCGTCGACAGCTGGATTCGAGCCATGACGGCGATTCAATTCGACGAATAGAAACAATTCTATTCGGCCGGCAACCAGCAGTGGATTCGACGGAACAGACTTAAGGATTAGACGTTTCTAATCCCGATATGACGAGCGAG
>JBDGTN010000120.1:0-8880 GCA_042216835.1 Halococcoides sp. | reverse complement strand
TTCGACGGAACAGACTTAAGGATTAGACGTTTCTAATCCCGATATGACGAGCGAGACGAGCGAAGACTATCTCAAGGCGATCTATCACCTCCAGCGGATCGACGATCCGCCCATTTCGACATCGGCAGTCGCCGATCGACTCGACGTGACCCCGCCGACGGCGACGAGTATGCTCAAGCGCCTCGCCGGGGAGGACCTGCTGGACCGCGAGGAGTTCGCGGGCGTGGAGTTAACCGACGCGGGCGAGGCGGTCGCACTCGAGGTGATCCGCCACCATCGCCTGATCGAGCGCTTCCTCGCGGACGAACTCGGCTACGACTGGACCGCCGTCCACGACGAGGCCGACGCGCTCGAACACCACATCAGCGAGGATTTCGAGGCGTGCCTGGCCGACGCGCTTGACGATCCGAGCGTCGACCCCCACGGCGATCCGATTCCCTCGCCCGATCTGGATCCGCTCGGGCCCGAGCAATCCCGGCCGCTCGCGACCGTCGACCCCGGTCGGCGCGTCCAGGTCGCCCGCGTCGCCGACCGCGACGCCGATCGACTCGACTACCTCGCCGATCGGGGGATCGAACCGGGCTGTGCGCTGACCGTCGAGGCCCACACGCCCATCGAGACGGTCGCACTCTCGGGCCCCGAGGGCCGAGTGGAGATTCCGGTCGACGTTGCGGAGTCGATCCGCGTTCAGGACGCTCCGAATCCGGAGGCGGTCCACGGATGAGCGAGTGGATCGCCATCCTCGTGACCGCCTGGGCCGCACAGTTGCTGGTCCTCCCCGGCGAGAAAGTCCAGTTCATCATCGCCGCGCTCGCGACGCGGTATTCGCCCTGGATCGTCGTGGGCGCGGCGGGATCGGCCTTCGCGATCTGGACGGTGCTGGAACTGCTGGTCGGGGAAGCGCTCGTTGCGACCCTCCCGGGCCCCGTCCTCGACGGAATCACCGCCGCGCTCTTCCTGTTTTTCGGCGCGATGCTCTGGCGGTCGGCCCCCGAGAGCGGTGTGGATCGATCCGTTCTGGGAGACGGTCCGGATCGGTCGGACCCCGATGAGACTCCCGAGGCGTCTGCCGCCCGGACCGACGGCGGCCTGTTCTCGCTCGACGAGAATCTCGATGTCTCGATTCTCGGCTGGTCGGTCCCGGATCGGTTCGGTAGTTTTCTCCCGATATTCGCGCTGATGGCCGTCGGCGAGTTCGGCGACAAGACTCAGTTGATCACGATCGGGCTTGCCGCCCAGTACGGCGCGCATCCGGCGATCTGGGCGGGCGAGATGCTCGCGATCGTTCCCATCAGTATCGCAAACGCTTTATTTTTCCATCGCTTTGCCCATCTCGTCGACATGCGGAAAGCCCACGCCGTGGCCGCGGGGATTTTCGTGTTCTTCGGACTGGACACGATCCTCGCGCTGACGGTCGGTATCTCGATCTGGGAGGAGGCCGTCGCTGCGGCCCAGGCTGGGCTCGCCGCACTGCCAGTCTAACCATGCCAGACGCAATCGAATCGACAGACGTTGAGCTTCGAACGCTGGAGGCCGACGGCCGCGGACGGATCTGTCTCGGCTGCGAGTATGCCGACCGGACGGTGACGGTCGCCGTCCTCGAACCCACTGGTCTGGCCGCCCCGGCCGAGAAGGCAGCGACGAAAGATTCGATCGACGACGCGTGGAACGGCGGCGATTGACATCCCCCCGCCCTGCTCGCTCACGGCTTCTGCGCGGGGCCAAGCGCGGCGCTATGCGACGCGATTTCGAGGCGTTGAATTTGCTGACTCTCACTCGACCGGCCTATCGGCGTCGATGCATCGTCCCGATCACGAGCGGATCGCCTCGACCGGGTCCGCACTCGCGGCTCGCCAGGCGGGATACAGACCACTGAGCAGACTCGCGACCGTCCCGAAGCCGAACGCGACCACCAGGAATCGAACGTTCCGCCACATGAAGACCAGCGTCGGATCGTCGAACAGCACGTGATAGAGGAGGGCCCCCAGACCGGTCGCGATCAGGGCGCCGCCCGCGCCGCCGAGCACGCCCAACAGAACGGCCTCGGTGAGGATCATCCGGAGCACCTCGAACCGGGAGATCCCGACCGCCCGAAGGATGCCGATCTCGCCGCGACGCTCGACGGTACTCATCAGGAGGACGTTCAGGATGCTCACGCTCGCGACGAACAGCGAGATCGACCCGATCCCCATCAGAATGACGTTGATGATGTTGAAGAAGTTGCTCGTGCGCTGGCCGATATCGGCCCGCGAGTGGATCTCGAAGACCGGTCCGTCGTCGTTGAACGTCGCATTGATCGTCGTGGCCAGCCCCGCGGCCGCGTCGGCGTCGTCGGCGAGGATGACGACCTCGTCGTAGCCGCGCTGTGGGATCGGCCCGGAAATGACGACCGGACTCTCCCGGGTGCCGAGGCCGCCGTCGCTCGTCAGCGCCTGCACCCGGACCGATCGGTCGCCGATCGTCACCAGATCGCCCACCTCGATGCCCAGTTCCCGAGCGACCTCCTCGTTGACCAGCGCGCCCGTGACGAATGGGTCCGGAACATCTCCGCGAGTGACGTTGTAGAGCGGACGGGGGCGATCGACAACCTCGACGCGGACCGACTCGGTCCGGTTCCGGGTGGACAGGTCGAGACTGGTCTGCTTGATCGGGATCACGGTCGCATTGTCCGCGACGCGTTCGAGGCGCTCACGGTGACCCGGTCCGATGCGGCGCTCGCTCGGGAGACCCCCGCCCTCGAATCGGACCACTTTCCGTCCACCGACCCGGACCGGTTCACCGTGCGGACCGCGCGTCACCCGCCCGGGCGGTGGGCGCTGGTCCTGACTCCCGTCGATCGCCGGACCGGGTCTGATCTGGACGGTATCGGCCAGCCCCTCGAACTGCTGGGTCGCGCCGTACTGGAGCGCGGTCCCCGCGATGCCCAGGCCCGCTATCGCGACGACGCCGACGAGGATGCCAAGCGCCGCGAGCACCGTCCGGAGGCGATTCCGCCAGAGGTTCCGCCAGGCCATCTGGACGCTCGGAAGGCGGTCGCCGATCATCGTCGCCCTCCGTCGAGCAGTTCGATCTCGCGGTCGGCGTACTCGGTGACGACCTCGTCGTGGGTGACGACCACCGTCGCGACGCCGGCCGACGACTGCAACCGGGTTAACTCGTCGAGAACGGTCCGACTGGTCCCACGGTCGAGATTGCCCGTCGGTTCGTCCGCGAGCACGAGATCGGGGTCGTTCACGAGCGCCCGCGCCAGCGCGACGCGCTGTTTTTGCCCGCCCGAGAGTTGATCCGGTCGGTGATCGAGGCGGTCGCCCAGGCCGACGCTTTCGAGGAGGTCACGGGCGCGCTCCCGGCGATCGGTCCCACGATCCCACATCGTGGGCATCGCGACATTGGTGACGGCCGTGAACGTCGGAATGAGATGATGATCCTGAAACACGAAGCCCAAATGTTCGCGCCGGAATCGGGTGCGGTCGCCGGTCGAGGCGGCCGTCACGTCGCGATCGGCGAGGTGGATCGTCCCCTCGGTCGGCGTATCGAGCAGGCCCATCAGGTTGAGCAGCGTGCTCTTGCCCGAACCCGAGGGGCCGACGACGGCGACCATTTCACCGGCCTCGACCGACAGCGAGACCTCCTGGAGGGCATCGACGGCCATCCCCCCGCTGTCGTACCGTTTCGACACGTCGGCGACCTCCAGGACGCTCATCGTCGCGACCAGAGGACGTACCCGAGTCCACCGACGACGATCACCCCGCCCAGGAAGAGCACGGGACCGAGCAGGCCGAGCACCGCCGCGAGTACGCCCCCACCCGGGTCAGGGTCGGCACGATCGGGCATCGGCCGATCGCGACCGAACCGCTCGTTCGGCCCGCCGCGGTCGTCCGGCATCGGTTCGGCCCCGCCCGAGACGTTCAGATCGAACGTCGTCGTGCGACGCTGACCGTCGGTAATGTACTCGACGGCGACCGTCACCGTCGACGGCGGGTCGCCGTCGGCAGTCCCGACGAGTTCGAAGGTCTCGAAGGTGCTCGCGTTGATCGTCCCCACGAAGTACTCGCCAGAGCCCTCCCGGGGCGTCACGCTCTCGGTATCCTCGAGGTGCATCAGCACCGACCGGACCGATTGGCCCCCGACGTTCGCAATATTTCCTTCGACGGTTACGACGTTGCCGGCGGACGTACGCAATTCGGTCAGTTCGATGCCGCCCTCCAGGCCTGGCCCGCCACCCGTCTCGGTCGCCTCGATGGTGACCGTCCGCGAGACCGTGCGTCGATCGCCGCTCGTGGTCTCATAGGTGAGCGTCGCGGCCAGTTCGTACGTGCCCGTCTCGGGGAACCGAACGTCGAACGAGAACGTCCGATCGGTTCGGCCGCCGATCGACGCCGTCACCCGACGCGGATTCTCGACGGTCACGTTCCCCGACAGTTCGAGTTCGACGCTCGTGATGGGTTCGGCCGCGCCGTTCGCCACGCCAACATCGACGGTCGTGGCCGCTCCGGCGACCGGATCCGGATGGGGCATCGAGAGCAAGACGTTCCCCGAGTCGCGAACGTCGACGATCCGGGTCGTCGAGACCGATCGCGATTCTCCGTCGACGACCATGACCGCGTGGACGTGAAGTCGGGTCGGACCGGTCTCCGCCAGCGTGAGCGACAGCGGGACTGCGACCGACCCGCCAGCATCGACCGATCCGACGTTCTCGACGCGGGCCAGATCCGTGCCCTCCCGGCCACGGACGTAGACATCGGTGAGTGTGCCGCTGGTATTCGCGGGAGCGGCGACCGTGACGGTCATCGTCACGGGCGACCCCGCAATCGGGGGCGCCGGCGAGAGCGTCACGCCCTCGATCGACGGCCCCCCGGCGGCCGATCCGACGGGAACCGACCCGAGTGCGGCGACGACGATCACCGCGACGAGCAGGGCCGACCGGCGCGTCACTGCCGGTCACCTCCTCGGGACTGTCGATTCGATGGTGATACGACCCACCCCAGGTGAGCGACGGTCATCGTCGGTGAGATGTCGGTGTGCCGTCTTAATCCCCTCGGTCGATCACATCGCGATCTGATGCACGCGACCACGTCACCCGGTCCGCCCCGATGCCGGTATCGCGGCCGTGAACCGGTCGGCGGTGACGGCACTCCGGGAATGGGTCAGCCCAATTCGAAGTGCTCGGCGGCGGTGTCCATGTCCTTGTCGCCGCGCCCGCTGCAGTTGACGATCAGCGAATCGTGCTCGCTGGCGAGGTCTTTCGCCCGGGCGAACGCGTGGGCCGTCTCCAGCGCGGGGATGATCCCCTCGAGTTGGCTGACCTCGCGGAAGGCTGCCAGCGCCTCGTCGTCTGTGACGGCCGTGTACTCGACCCGACCCTCCTCGCGGAACATCGCGTGTTCCGGGCCGACGCCGGGGTAGTCGAGGCCGGCCGAGACCGAATGCACCTCGGTGTCGTCGTCGATCACGCGGGTGTGCATTCCGTGGAGGTCGGCGTCCTCGCCGTCGGCCAGCGGCGCGGCGTGTTCGGTCGAGTCCGCGCCCTTCCCGCCGCCCTCCGCGCCGTAGAGGGCGACATCGTCGTCACGGAACGCGTCGAACAGGCCGAGCGCGTTCGATCCACCGCCGACACAGGCCACGCAGGCGTCGGGCAACTGCCCTTCGCTGTCGAGGAACTGCTCGCGGGCCTCCTCGCCGATGACCGACTGGAACTCCCGGACCATCCGCGGGAAGGGATCGGGGCCGACGACCGATCCGACGAGATAATGCGTCGAATCGACGTTCGCGGCGAAATCCTCGAGTGCGGCGTCGACGGCGTCGGCCAGACCCTGATTGCCGCGTTCGACCTCGACCACGTCGGCGCCCATCAGGCGCATCCGGAAGACGTTCATTCGCTGCCGGGCGACGTCTTTCGCGCCCATGTAGACCTCGGTGTCGAGGTCGAGCATCGCGCCCACCATCGCCGTCGCGGTGCCGTGTTGCCCGGCGCCGGTCTCGGCGATCAGTCGCTCCCGACCGGAGCGTTTGGCGAGCAGGCCCTGGCCGAGCGTGTTGTTGATCTTGTGGGCCCCGCCGTGGAGGAGGTCCTCGCGCTTGCAGTAGACGTCGGTCCCCCAGGCCTCCGACAGTCGGCTGGCGTAGTACAGCGGCGTCGGTCGACCGGCGTAGTGTTCGAGATACTCGCGAAACTCGGCCTGGAACGATGGCGACAGCGCGACCGACTCGAAGGCCTCGGCGAGTTCGGCCAGCGGTTCCTCCAGCGGTTCGGGCACGCGTCGCCCCCCGTAGCGACCGAACGTGCCGGGATCGGAATGGTCAGACATCGACACGATGTTTCGTGTACTGGCAAATAGGTCTGACTCTCCGTCGATCGACGGGGCCACCCGGCGTCCGTCGTCGACATGTGGCGTATCAGGCCAATCGCTGGTGGCCCACGGACATCAAGGGCAGGTACGACGATGCTCCCTGTCTGGAGGCCATCCCCGGGACGGCACTCGACTGTATACTGCATCGAACTCTGGCACCGGCCGGGACAGACGGAAGATTCACGAAATCAGTTCGCTCCACACCATGGCCGCCGACACACAAGCCAGGGGTGGGCTCCGAGTGATATCTGCACGCTCCCAAGTTTAAACGATCGGCTTCGGGGGGTGTCGCGGTGACCGGGTGGCCCTGCCCCGAGTGTGGAGTTGAGGATATCTGTTCGCGGCGCGAGTTTCGAGAGGTCTACAACTACCGGGCAGTCGTTCGCGAGAATCCGCGCGCGTTCGTCCGGCGTCTCGAAGCCTACGGCGTGGCCGTCAGGCCCGGGGAGAGTGCCGAAGATGCCGCGATTCGGTGGGTCGAGAAGGGCGTCGAGGGCGGGCCTGAACTGATCTGCGCATACTGTGCGACCCCATTTTCCCGGCAGGAGGTGGGACGGTGAAAACGGTCACGCCGGCTCCCCACGAGTTCGCCTGTAACCTGATCTTCGCGGAATACGGTCTGAGCCCGTTTTTCGCGTTCGACAGCGAGGTGAAGTCGGCTGACGGCTCGAAGTCTGACGAGATACTCATCGACGGCGAGCGGTGGCGGTGGACGCTCTACTACCAATCTGGGAACCTCGCGCATCCTGGCGACGAGACGCCCGCCGGGACGAGGTGGGACCTCGATCCCGACGAGTCCACCGACCCGCCGACGATTCCCCGAGAGTACCGGATCAAGGTGAAGCGGCACCCCGACGAAGATCCCGTCGGCGAACAGGAGATCAACGCCCACATCGCGCCACGCTGGCCGGGTGTCAAGGGCGTTTCTGACTCGGGCAACGTCACGAAGATCGGCACCCCACCGACCGTCGGCGAAGGGATCAACGTCAGCATCAAGGGGAGTAACGTCGAGTTCCGCAGGTATCTCGAGCTGTTCCGTCTGGCAGCGATCGACGCCGGTATCGCGGGAAAGTACTTCGAGGACGTTCACGAGGCGTCGAACATCTATGACGCTGAGCGGTACGTCCGGGTTCGCGACGACGAGAGTGGGCCGATCCACGCTCGGAACGGCCCGGTCGCCTCGATGGGGCACCTGCTCGAAAACGATCGGTCGGGGTATCGGAAGATCGTGCAGAACGACGATGACGAGCACGGGCGGAACCAACCCGGATACTATCACACCGCCACGCTCGGCCAGCGTCGGGTTCGCGAGGCGTTTCCCGACCATCGCCTGCCGAAAGAGGTGAAACACTACTACAGCCAGGAAGCGAGGTCGCTCCCGGAGGATCACCCGTTGGCGCACCCGAAAGTCGGGGCGTCGTTTCAGAACCGCCAACTCGATAGCGACGAGACGGTGTACTGGTCGGATCTGGAGCGCCTGGAGCGCGAACTGGATCAGACCGTGCTGTCGGTGCTCGTCGACGCCGGACTGGACGTGGCCCCGAGCGACGGAAGCGGCCCGTTTGTGGAGTCGGACGCCTACTGGGACGTGGAAGTCGACGAGTCGGGGCCGAACCCGGTCAGTCTCGACCTGACGCAGCTGCGCCACGAGCAGGAGAGTGTGGTCGTGCGGCAGATCGCCGACGGGCTGAGTCCCGTCGACGAGGAGATCGTGCGCTACCTGAACGAGAACGGTGGTGAGGTCTCGCCGAAGGATATCGCCGAGGAGAACGACCGGCACGTCGATAGCGTACGCCGACGACTCCGCGATGGGATCGAGGATCTCGTCGATCGGGAGTACGGCGAGGTCGCACTCCAGTCGGAATACATCGGCGAACTGATCCACGACGCGTTCGCCGACTACCAGGACGCGAAGACGCGGGTCGTCGACACGATCGCGACGGCGAAAGAGGCCGCCGAGCGTGGCGGTAGCGAGACGATGACCGCGTTCATGGCCTGGGCGTCACGGCAGGGTATCGACCCGAAGAACGTCCGCGCCAGGGACGTGCGCATGAAGCTCCGGTTCAACGAGGCCGTCGGCGACGTGGGCCAGGCGATCCGCGAGGGGTTCCGACTGTGGTGTGACGCCGGAATGCCAGAAGAGCAGTATCGCGAGGCCCAGGTGCGATTCCCTGACGGGAGTCTCGGCGACGCATGGCGGTGGATCGAGCCAGGGTAGCGCGTAAACGGGTAGCCTGGCGGCCGTTCTGACACTCTTTTTCTCCAAGTCCGGTTGTGTGGAGATCTTCGTTCCCCAACTTCAGTTGTACTCGTCGGGTGTGCCGACCGTCGACGGCGGTCACCCGGCAGAGCGAATCGCGACCGCAACGGTCGCGTTCGCTCTTAGGCGTGTGGCTAAGGCCACCAGTTCAAAACACACAGCCACCGGTTGCGGAAGCGCGCGAAAAACCGGGGGGGGTTGGGGTGAGCGCGTTCGTGTTGGATGCCCGAGGACCCCCTCCCCCTCCCCGGGGGCTATGCGCGCTCGCGC